>NC_015714.1:0-227500 GCF_000217655.1 Treponema paraluiscuniculi Cuniculi A
TAGATGGACGCAGCGGGGTATGAAGTATTCTGGAACGAGACACTCAGCCAGATACGGAGTGAATCGACCGAAGCAGAATTTAACATGTGGTTTGCTCATTTGTTCTTTATCGCGTCTTTTGAAAACGCTATCGAAATAGCAGTACCTTCAGACTTTTTCCGAATACAGTTTAGCCAAAAATATCAAGAAAAGCTTGAGCGCAAGTTCCTCGAACTTTCTGGACACCCCATTAAACTTTTGTTTGCCGTTAAAAAAGGCACCCCTCATGGAAATACTGCTCCCCCCAAACACGTGCATACCTACCTGGAGAAAAACTCTCCTGCAGAGGTTCCTTCCAAAAAGAGCTTTCACCCCGACCTGAACAGAGACTATACCTTCGAGAACTTTGTATCCGGAGAAGAAACCAAATTCAGCCATAGCGCTGCTATCTCCGTATCAAAAAACCCAGGCACTTCCTACAATCCGTTACTTATCTACGGTGGAGTGGGACTAGGAAAAACCCACCTTATGCAGGCTATTGGACACGAGATCTACAAGACAACAGACCTGAACGTCATATACGTCACTGCGGAGAATTTTGGAAATGAATTCATTTCCACATTACTCAATAAAAAGACCCAGGATTTTAAAAAAAAATACCGCTACACTGCGGATGTACTTCTTATAGATGACATTCATTTTTTTGAAAATAAAGACGGATTACAAGAAGAGCTTTTCTATACGTTCAACGAACTTTTCGAGAAAAAAAAACAAATTATCTTTACCTGCGACAGGCCTGTACAAGAATTGAAAAATCTCTCTTCTCGCTTACGCTCGAGGTGCTCCCGAGGGCTTAGCACTGATCTGAATATGCCATGTTTTGAAACGCGCTGTGCTATCTTGATTAAAAAAATACAAAACTATAACAGCATCTATCCTCATAAAGCCATCCACATTTCAGACGATGTTGTCCGACTTGTTTCTGAAAACATTTCTTCAAATATCAGGGATCTTGAGGGAGCATTAACAAAAATTATCGCTTTTATTGAAGTGTCGGGATCCATCACGATAGATATCGTTCCCTCTCTCCTAAAAGAGTTCTTCCTCTCCGCAAGGCCAAAACACATCACAGTAGAAACTATTCTTCATGTAGTTGCAGATCACTTTAACATTTCGTATTCAGATCTAAAGGGTAAGAAACGCAATAAAAGCGTTGTTTATCCTCGGCAAATCGCTATGTTTCTCTCAAAGGAACTGACAGAACTCTCCACTACTGAACTTGGTATCGAATTTGGTGGCAGAGATCACTCAACTGTCATTTACGGATGTCAAAAAATAGAAGGAGAAATTCTCACTAATCCTTCGTTACAGGCAAATCTTGATTTGCTGAAAAGTAAAGTTCAAGATTCAATCCGCTAGGGCGTAGACACTGAATTCGATGGGGATAAGTGGTGGATAAAAGAATATAAATTAGTCATTACACTTTACTCACGAATGCTCCCCTTTTTTTTAGAGAAAAAATATACTTTCTTCACAAGCTTGTGTGTGGTTTTTGTTCGGTAATTCTCGAGACATAAGCACTTATCCAGATATTCACAGTTACTATTATATGATACGACTACATTCTCTATACTTATAAGATTAATAAGGAGGAAACTAACTGTGAAAATTCTATGCGAGAAAGAAGCCTTTCTGAAGGAAATAAACACAGCACAAGAGGTTATTTCAAATAAAAAAAACACGTCTATTTTTTCGAACGTCCTATTAGCTGCTCAAGGAGCCCTGCTTACCATCAGAGCAACCGACACAAAAGTTACCTTTGAAACTAGCATTCCCGTCAATGTTCTCGCCGAAGGCACAACGACGGTTTTTTGCGACAAACTTGTGAATGTTGTTTCTGTCCTTCCAACAAAAGAAATCGAATTAACGTTATGTGAAGAACAACTTGTCATTACCCCTCCAAACAAAAAGATAAGCTTTCAGCTCAGAACCCTCTCACATGAGAGTTTTCCATGTTTCCCTCAAAATGAAGGAGGCGTCTCTCTTGCTGTGCCTACCTCCGATCTTAGAAACATGATTAACCATACCGTTTTTGCAGTCTCAGAAGACAGTACGCGCCATTTTATCAATGGCGTACACGTTGATTTTCAGTATGGAAATATTATTTGTGTTTCAACAGATGGAAAGCGGCTCGCCTATATAGAAAAAAAGGGAGAATCCTCTCCCCAATCCTTTTCGGGTGTTATTGTGCCAACTAAGATCTTAGGCATAGTAAACCGTAAGCTTACCCCTGAAGGATCAGTGACGCTATGCATTACGTCGCAGCACGTTTACTTTTTTTTCGGTGGATATAAGTTTTCTTCTGTGCTTATTGAGGGGCAATTTCCTAATTACAAAAGAGTAATCCCTGATCATCAGGAGCGTTCTTTTTGTGTTGGACGTGTGGAGCTAATGGAGGCACTTAAACGAGTCTCGTTGTTGGTAGAACAAAAATCTCACAGGATATTTATTACCATACAGCAGGGTTTGTTGACTTTAAGCTCAAAAGCTCACACTCAAGAAAATGAAATAGGTGATGCTCAGGAAGAAATAGCCTGTGCTTATACAGGAGAAAGTGAGATCATAGCTCTTAACTATCTATACCTTGAAGAACCGCTTAAGGTTTTTACTTCGAAGGAGGTTCAAGTGGAATTTACCGATCCTGCAAAAGCACTCACGCTTCGTGCTGTACCAAACACGGACTGCTTTCACATCATTATGCCTATGCAAACGGAGTGATTCCTTGCCTTTTCTTACAGTGACTGCAATAAATTTCAGAAATCTTGCACATCACACGATTGATATATCCTCTCCTGAGGTTTTTTTTGTGGGAAATAACGGACAGGGAAAAACCAATATACTTGAGGTTCTATATCTTGCTGCGTACGGAAATTCGTTTCGAACACGCACCGAAAGCGAACTGTATGCAACTCATGCGTGTTCGAATGAGTATCGGGTAAAAGTTATGTACCGCGGGGAGTATACCCACACAGTGCAGATTTTCTCCAAAAATGGAAAAAAGCGCATTGAGAAAAACTTGAAAAAAATAAGGACAAAAAAAGAACTTATCAGCAGTATTCCCTGTATTTTGTTTTTTCATAACGATTTGGACTTCGTAGTTGGTACGCCAGAACGCAGACGCTTCTTTTTGGATCAATCCCTTTCGATGTGTAATCCTCTGTATTTGGAATACTTGCAAAAATATCACGCACTAACAAAAACAAAGAACAGAGAGATAAAAGAGAAACGCGTTCAGTTACTCGATGCACTGGATACGCAAATTGCAACCGTGGGTTTTGATCTCGTGCAGTGGAGAACTCAGCTTGTCCGTGACTTTAACGTGATTTTTACTAAGTATTATGAGCGCCTTGGAGACCTTGCGCAGGTGCGCATCGAGTATAAGCCTTCATGGTCTGACTCCTCAGTTGAGGAGATCGTACATTCTCTTTACAAGAGACGTAAGCACGATCTTGCGATGGGGATGAGTATGTCAGGTCCTCATAGAGATAAGATTCACTTTACTCGGTCGCAGGCGCTTTTCATTCCTCAGGCTTCTACCGGACAGAGGCGGTTGGTTTCGTTGGTACTGAGGATGTCGCAGGCTGTGTTCTACACAGGAGTAACGGGAAAACTGCCCGTACTCTTAATGGATGATGTCTTGTTAGAGCTTGATCCTGAGAAGCGGGAAAGGTTCATGATGAGTTTGCCTCCGTATGATCAGCTGTTTTGTACATTTTTGCCAGGGGAAGCGTACAGGCGATACGGGCGTGAAAAAACGCGGGTATATTTTGTTTCTGAAGGGGAGTGTCATGAATAATGGTGTGAATAAGCTATCGGACTTACTCGTGTTGACCACTGAATATATCCAAGCTTCCTATGAAACGGAGGCGTTTGATGCGCATCGAGAATGGGTGTGTATTGTGGGTAACCCCGTTGCGTTACACAGCACGCTGGTAGATATCAGAAATGGGAAAGTTGTGGTCAAGGTGACTCATCCTGGTTGGGCACAGTACCTTTTGTTAAAGAAAGACGAAATTGTACATGCCCTTCGTAGGCGATATCCGTCGTTGGGAGTGACGGGTATGAGTACGTACGTAGATTCTACCTCATGTACCCCTTCTGCGAAAAAGAACATGCAAGGACTTTCGGTGTCAGAAAAGCAGACTCGTCCTGTGTCTGAACTTGCCGAGGTATTTGAACAGCTCCGGACGCTTTTTCAGGTGAAAACGGAAGAACCGTCACATTAGTTTTGCGGATGGGATCCGACGGATCTGTTCAAAGTCCATAGGACTGCGGTTTTTCTTGCGTGCAGCCTATGCACGACTGTGTCTCTCCTTGAACGCAGTATGGCTTTGCGTTAGAATGCCCGCCCTATGGAAGAAATTAGCACCCCAGAGGGTGGCGTTCTTGTGCCCATTTCTATAGAGAAAGAAGTCAAGCGTGCTTACATAGACTATTCTATGTCCGTCATAGTTTCTCGTGCGCTTCCGGATGTCCGCGACGGTTTAAAGCCTGTTCACAGACGTATTCTCTACGCGATGGAGGAAAAAGGGCTACGCTTTTCAGGACCTACACGGAAGTGTGCCAAGATAGTGGGGGACGTTTTGGGAAGCTTTCATCCTCATGGGGATGCGTCCGTCTATGACGCGCTAGTGCGTCTTGGGCAAGATTTTTCCCTTCGTTATCCAGTCATTCATCCTCAAGGAAATTTCGGGACTATCGGGGGCGACCCTCCGGCAGCGTATCGGTACACCGAAGCGAAGATGGCGCGTATTGCAGAATCTATGGTAGAGGACATAAAAAAGGAAACGGTTTCCTTTGTTCCCAATTTTGACGATTCTGACGTAGAGCCTGCGGTTCTTCCTGGAAGGTTTCCTTTTCTTCTTGCGAATGGGTCCAGTGGTATTGCAGTTGGTATGACTACAAACATGCCACCGCATAATTTGCGTGAGATAGCCGCAGCTATCTCTGCGTACATCGAGAACCCAAATCTTTCGATTCAGGAGTTATGCGATTGTATCAATGGTCCTGACTTTCCCACGGGAGGCATTATCTTTGGAAAGAACGGGATTAGGCAGTCTTACGAAACAGGTCGAGGGAAAATTGTTGTCCGTGCTCGCTTTACCATCGAGACGGATTCAAAGGGTAGGGATACCATTATTTTTACAGAAGTTCCGTATCAAGTTAATACTACCATGCTTGTTATGCGTATTGGGGAACTTGCACGTGCGAAAGTGATCGAAGGTATTGCGAATGTAAACGACGAGACTTCCGATCGTACAGGGCTACGCATAGTGGTAGAGCTCAAAAAGGGTACCCCCGCACAGGTAGTACTCAATCACCTGTTTGCAAAGACTCCCCTGCAGTCCTCTTTTAATGTGATTAATCTTGCTTTGGTAGAGGGAAGACCTCGAATGCTCACGCTCAAGGACCTAGTGCGCTACTTTGTAGAACACCGGGTCGATGTAGTGACTCGGCGTGCGCATTTTGAATTACGTAAGGCTCAGGAGCGCATACACTTGGTGCGTGCGCTGATACGTGCCTTGGATGCCATTGATAAAATCATCACGCTTATCCGTCATTCGCAGAACACAGAGCTTGCAAAACAGCGTTTGCGTGAACAATTTGACTTTGACAACGTGCAGGCGCAGGCGATCGTAGATATGCAGATGAAGCGCTTGACAGGTTTGGAAGTCGAGAGTTTGCGTACGGAATTGAAAGATTTGACGGAGCTGATTTCTTCTCTGGAGGAGTTACTTACTTCTCCCCAAAAGGTCTTGGGAGTTGTTAAGAAAGAGACGCGTGATATTGCAGATATGTTTGGGGATGATCGGCGTACAGATATTGTGAACAATGAAATAGAATATCTGGATGTAGAAGATTTTATCCAGAAAGAGGAAATGGTTATTCTTATTTCCCATCTTGGTTACATTAAGCGCGTTCCAGTGTCTGCGTATAGAAATCAGAATCGGGGAGGAAAGGGCTCAAGTTCAGCGAATCTGGCGGCTCACGATTTTATTAGCCAGATATTTACTGCATCAACACATGACTACGTGATGTTTGTCACGAGCCGTGGGCGGGCCTATTGGCTAAAAGTATACGGGATTCCTGAATCTGGTCGGGCGAATCGTGGTTCGCATATTAAGTCGCTTCTCATGGTAGCGACGGACGAGGAGATCACGGCCATCGTATCTTTGAGAGAGTTTAGTAATAAAAGTTATGTTTTTATGGCTACTGCGCGAGGTGTAGTTAAAAAGGTAACTACTGATAATTTTGTGAATGCGAAGACGCGCGGTATTATAGCGCTTAAGCTGAGCGGAGGTGACACGCTGGTGAGCGCAGTGTTGGTGCAGGACGAAGATGAAGTAATGCTTATTACGCGTCAGGGAAAAGCGTTGCGCATGTCGGGGAGGGAGGTGCGCGAAATGGGTCGCAATTCCAGTGGGGTGATTGGGATAAAATTGACGTCCGAGGACCTAGTGGCGGGGGTTTTGCGAGTAAGCGAACAACGGAAAGTACTGATAATGACGGAGAATGGATATGGTAAGCGGGTCAGTTTTTCAGAATTTTCTGTACATGGGCGAGGGACTGCAGGACAGAAGATTTACACACAAACGGATAGAAAAGGTGCTGTAATAGGTGCTCTTGCTGTTCTCGATACAGATGAGTGTATGTGTATTACTGGTCAGGGAAAAACGATTCGCGTGGACGTGTGTGCAATCAGCGTGCTGGGGCGTGGTGCGCAGGGCGTGCGTGTGTTGGATATCGAGCCATCGGATTTAGTAGTAGGACTTAGTTGTGTAATGCAGGGGTAATGGGCTCTGGGGTATATTTCTCCGTGAGTGGCTGTGTATATGTTGTGAGTATTGTGGATAATGTGCGTGCAGAAGTTGATGTTTCACGTGAAACGTGTGGGATGAGGAGTGGGATCAAACCTACCCTAATTCTGGGGGATTATTTGGGTTCACGTTCATGTAAACTTTATGGGGGTTGTGTATAGGGACTCGTGTCAGATTTTCCTTCTGCGGTATTGCGGGTGTATGTTTACTCGCACTAGGTTTTTTAGTTAGTTGTTCTTTGCAATCTTCACGAAGCGCTACAAAGAAATCTGAGGCGCGGAGGACTTCTTATCGGATCGGTCTCATGACAAGTACGGGATCTCAGTCTGTAGATGATGTCCTTGCGAAGACACGCCTCGTCAGTATCTACGGAGAGGCTCGTGGGGAAACGGGTGGAAGGATTGTCCATGTTACTTACTCCGATAACTTCTCCCACGACCATGAAGCAACCGTTTCTAAGTTGCTTGCACTCGCTGAGGATTCGACTATAAAGGCCATTGTGGTTAGTCAGGCAGTTCCCGGCGTTTCAAAGGCGTTTAGGATCATTAAGTCTAAGCGTCCTGATGTTTTGCTTTTTGCGAGAGAACCACTTGAGCCGGTAGAGATGGTGCAGGAGTCTGCAGACATCGTGGTCAGTCAGGACTACTTGTTCGGTGGATATGCCGTTCCGTGGGTTGCGGAAAGGATGGGGGCGCGCACATTGGTGCATGTCTCTTTTCCCCGGCATATGTCCTACCCCGGTTTGAGGGTTAGGCGTACGGTGATGAGGGCAGCATGTACCGATTTGGGACTTTCCTTCGCACACGAGGAAGCGCCTGATCCTGTAGACGGTGTCAGTGACGGAGAACTTGAGGATTTTTTCCACAAGACGGTTGTGAAGTGGATCAAAAAATATGGCAAGGAAACCCTGTTCTACTGCACCAATGACGCTCACAACAGGCCGCTCATCAGTGCCTTGTTGAAATATGGCGGTATGCTAATTGGTGCAACCATCTTCGATTACGCTGATGCGCTCGGGGTGCATTATGCTGAGCTTGAAGACGTGTATAAAATACGAAAGAAGGTTGAGAAGTCATTGGTTGCCTTCGGCGCAGAGGGGCGCTTTGGATTAAATTTAAATGCACAGGCATTTACGGTGACCATGGGTTTTGTGGAGTATGCGCGTAAAATCATAGATGGCGAACCGCGTAAAGATGATATGCGTGAAGCTCTTGCCGAATCCTTCGACTTGTTTACGCGTGACGCACATTGGCGTATTGCTCCTTACCTGAGACTGAAAACGCACGAAATTGTTCCGAATCACGTGCTGGTGTATACGGACACACACGTCCTGGGTAAATTTACCTTGCCCGTCACAGACCAAGTACTCCCAGAAGGGTATTGGGCATTGACCGCTAAGGAATAAGAACTCCGTTCGGGTTTTCTGTTTGTAGCCGGGGAGATGGATCGCTTTCTCTGTTTGGCAATGTCGCCGTCTCCCTGGGTCACCAAGTGATCTTGCACTCTAGAAAGAGTGAACCGGTGTATCCAGGCCAGCTCCAGTTCTCTTCTATCAACATGTAGGGATCCTGTGAAAGCAACCCTTGCTCCCACCGCACGGAAAACTCCACATGTTTGATAGGACTTGCACGCAGCTCAACAGCGTATTGGAAACAAAGTTCTCCCTTTAAATTGTGCGTTCCTTTGAACCCATTGAAATTGAATCGGTTGGTTGCCATATATATGTGCGCACGTGGTTCTATCCACATACTGTCGTAGCATGGTATGCGGTAGCCTACCCATGCATTCCCCATTATCGGAAGGGCTATTGAAGCTGCGCCTGTTGTTATCGCGTCTGCCGGTAACCCTGCCGCGCGTGCTACAAAGTTTACGGCTCTGTTAAAAAAACCAAAAATATTGCGAAGACCTGCTTCGAAAATATTGGCGACCTGCTGTGCTACCCCTCGGGCAGGTACGACGTCTGGGGGGAGACCTCCGTTGTCAAGGTAACTTTTGTAGGTCAGGGGAAGGTATACACGTGCTTCTATGCCTGCGTTTAGGCCATGCAAGGCATGGGTGTAATCATCTCCCGAACGAGTTTCTAGTCTGAGAAACGCAGCAAAGTCCGTGTATTGAAAAGTTGAATTTACAAAGGGACTACTCCCAAAAACAGACGCCGCCCCTGTTGCGCCGTATACACCTCCTGAAAGCCAACGCCACTGCGCTGTAACCAGCGCGTCTATGCCTAATGAGTCCACGTGCTGTACCATCCAGCTGAATATACGACGCACCGTCCGTAATGACGGATACGTCTTCTCCGCGAATTTTAGTGCCTGTTCGACGACACGTGCTCTCGCACTGTTCGTATCCCGGTAGGTATTTCCAGCATCCGTAGCTAAAATGAAGCGGAATCCTGCACCAGGCATGATCGAAAGACGCCCTCCCACACTCCATAAGAGTGCGTGGGGTGCCCGTTTGTTGTTGGGTGCTCCCAAAAATCTTGAATCCAACGTGGCATAACCCTCCTGGAGGGTAGCATTACCGGCGAGTTCCACAGTTAAAAACAGCTTCTTGTTTCTCTTGTACCATAGAGAGAGGTCACTACCAAACCCATATTTGCTATGGCTAGTCCCGCTCGTGCTCCAGTCGCCGTTTGAAGCGAAGGAAAGGAACCCAAAGTCAAAACCTAGCCCGGAATTCCCGACGTCTTCTACGCGGTAACCAATCTTCCCTCCATAATCCCCAAAGCCAGGGGCGTATTGGGTGTCTGCTTCCTTGTATCGTGTGGTGATGAACAGGGGCCACAATTTGGCAAAATTTTTAGAAAAGGTCGGATTTTTTCCAATAGTGAGATATGCGCCGTAGAAGCGAAGGGTCGCTTCTACGGAGAAGCTTTGTTTTTCTGTGGGCGTGAGTTCGCCTAAAGTCTCACCAGATAAGGAACCAAGGGGGAGCGCACACTCTAGGTTCCTTAACAGGATTTCTGCATACACACCGCTGCTTTTATGCAGATTCGACCGAGTTTTCGGTGGACAAAGCGTCAGCGAGAAAAAGAGAGTACTGGAACTCCTAAAACCGTGTCTGCGATGACGGAAGCGATGATTGGGGTTCTCTCGCACATTGCCGGTTGCCCCAGACGGTGCTACGGGTGGCACGAAGTTCGCCTTCGCGCCTAAGTTAATGCCCCAAGTAAGACGAGTACTCCCCGAAATGGTGACGGCCGGGCTCGCGTGCAGACGCGACACGGTAGCGCGCCCTCGGAGTAAAAGTATAAAAATGCACGAGCCTAACACTAGACGCATGCATACAGTAGTGTACCGTATTTTCATCACAGTTTAGTATAATAACGATGTCATGTGTAAGATCTAGCAGTATATGTGGTTTATATATCTTAAATGATTTTTATTTCCTATATACCGAAATGTATGTTGGTGTACGTTAGATATTCGTGGGTGGGAAGAAGAGTCACTTTCTGGGGAGGCGTATAGAAGGAACGGGGCGTGGTGTTGTGCCATTTGTGCGAAAACTGAGTGAAGTAGTGAAAAAAATTACCGCTGACGGGAAAAAATGTTGATCGTGTTTATGAAAGGGTCATAATGGCGCCCTATGGGCGCCTGTATATCCGTATATGCGCGTTTTGCGTTAGGGTGTGGGGTGTTTTTCCTTCATGGTGCGGTTTTGGACGGGGTTTCACGCGCCTTTTCGTCCTCCGCCGCGTTCAGCGGTTCTGCTGAACTTAGCTGGGGTGTCGTCTTTGATGCAGAAGGTGCCTCTCCAGTTACAGCGGGTAAAAGCATACGACATGGGTTTCGCACGAAGAGTAGCTGGAAGCTTGCTTTTCCCTTGTTGCCCAAGAAAGGCGCCACGTATACGAGCTTTTCAGGTGAGGATCCCATATGGGTTGAGCTTTCTCTCAAGGGATTGAAGGTGGATTTTGAAAGTGCTTTAGGGTCGGGAACTGCGGATCCAAGTATGACGACGCGTTCTCCTTTCTTAAAGTCAAGAAGAAGCGATTTTTCCCTTGAGGCCACACTCCACCTCTACGATGTCTCTTTTTCTGTAGGAAAAGATCCCGTTTTTCCCTCTAATTTTGCGCAGTTGTGGACCCCCTTTATTACTACTAGTTATGAGTCAAGGAGCGTCAAATACGCTCCAGGGTTTGGTGGGGTTGGCGGAAAAATCGCATATCAGGCACGGAATATTTCGAACAGTGGCATTACATTCAACTGTGCCCTTTCCTTTTCGTCGAACGGCATATGGAAGAGTGCTCCTTCTGTCACCTCTAAGGTGAAAGGAAAGGGCACCAATAGTCGGCGCATGCCAGCGGACCCGCACAGTAAATATGGCCTTGGTACTGAGTTCACGCTCGTATACGCCCGAAAGGGGCGGGAACAGGTCAGGCTTGAGGCAGCAAGTTGTGCTACTCTTTCTGCAGGGTACAGAACTGGACCTGATCAGACGCATCATCAAAACAAAGATACTGTGCTGTGGAATGTAGGCGCGCGTTTGACGCTTTCCCCGGGAGCAGGATTCAAGATCGTGTGTGCCTTCGATGCTGGGACACCGTACAAGAAGGGTGCCGCGAGGGAGTCCCTCGCTGAAACGCTTGCGGCACAGCGTGGTTGTAATCGTTTTGACACCGCGCTCATGCACGCGCTTGGGTTACTTGTTGCTGCTGCGAAGACACGCAATGAACTCGCCGCACAGATGCGATCGCAGTCACCACCAGGTGTGTGGGAAAAATTTGAACAGGCGGTGCAATCGTTACCTCCTATAACGCAGGGAAAGCCTGGCGTCGTTGGGGCGGAGGTCCGCCCGGGTACGATGTGGATGGAACTTTCCCCGGTAAGGAAAGCACTTGTCGATGTACTTTCTGTACTTGAGCAGGGTGGTTTTGATCGTGTCGCCTTTGACGCATTGCTGATTGTGCAATGGCGCTGGATTTCGCTGGGAGCATACGTAGCAAGTGCTCCTACCAATGTGTTTGGCTCAATGCTTTTTCCGCGCGGGAGTAGTGACCATTTTGACTGTGCCGCATTCGTGCGGGTGGAAAGTAAGTGGTACGATTCTCTTTCTAAGCTTGTGTCCGGTCTGAGCGGAGGTGTCGAGGCGCGTTTATATATTCCTTTCACTCATGGCTTGTACCTGGAACCTGGCTCCTGTACGCCGAATTCCACACGGGGAAAGAAGCCTCAGGCGTTTGTGCTTCCTCCACCCGGTGTTGTCCATCCGGGTGCACACAGCGCGTTGCCTGTTGTGGGGAAACTATGGCTTAACTACCGGATTACTCTTGCTGCTCACGCATGGATAAGACCGATGGTTTCGCTGTATGGCGCTACATATGGTGCGCAGGGTTTTTCTTACGGACCAGGTGGTGCTGCCGGAACGGTAAAGAGGAGTCGCACGTTCCGCGCAGGTAAAAATCTGTACTATCAGGTAGGGGTGGCGGTGAGTCCGTTTGAAAGATGTGAGTTACTCATTGAGTGGTCGCAGGGAATGCTTGCGCGTCGTCCCTATATAAGTTTGGAGCATGGTTCTTGGCCGAATAAGCGGAGCGAGCTCGTGTGTTCGTGTAAGGTTCTGTGGTGAGGGAGCCTTCAATAAGGGGGAGGGAAGGGATACCTTTTTGGTTTGCACACGATGATTTTTTGATGCTGTATCATAAATACACAATTGATTTTCCCGTGGGGGGGGGGTGGACCATACGCCTAAGCGTTTTGGAGAGATGGTGTGTGCGATCGTTAAGGGGAGACTATGAAAAGCCAGTTTCTATCGAAGGTATGGGTGGTATGTGTCGGTGCACTGTTGTGTCGCTGTGGGGGCGCGCGTGCTCCACAAAATACCGGGAGCGCGAAAGCGGTGGAGGATTATCACATCGGGGTTATGACCGGTCCGGCTAGTCACTCTAGCCATGATGTAGTTGCGGCAAAAAGAGCATGCGCCATGTACGGTGCGGTAGGTGACGGTCACCGAGGATGTATCTTGCATGTCACGTATCCTGAAGATTTTGTAAATCGGCAAGATGAAACGGTGTCCCGGCTCCTTGCATTTGCTGATGATCCTCTCATGGGTGCTATTGTTGTCAGCGAAGGAATTCATGGAACTGCAGAGGCTTTTAACAAAATTAGGGCGAAGCGTTCCGACATCATGCTCTTTGTAGGGGATCCGCATGAGTATCCTGAGCTTATCCAAAAATCTGCTGATATCGTGGTTAGTGATGATTATGCATTTGGTGGGTATGCTATTCCCTGGGCTGCAAAGAAAATGGGCGCGCGTACGTTGGTGCACGTTTCTTTTCCTCTTCACCTTTCAAACGCTGAGCTTAGGACGAGGCGTCAGGTAATGGAGGCAGTGTGTGCAGATATCGGTATAGAGTTTGCGTCTGAGGAGGCTCCAGATCCCGCAGGGGAGTCAGGTGTTGAAGGGGCGCGTGCGTTTATCGGCACACACACAAAGCAATGGATCGGTAAGTATGGGAAGAACACTATGTTCTTTTGCACTAATGATACGCACCGTGTTTCCCTGATGAGAGAACTGGTAAGCAAAGATGGCATGCTTCTGGGGGCGAATGTGTTTGACTGTGCTGAAGCACTCGGGGTGGAGTATACTGACGATGAGGATGTGTCGGGGATCTTGGAGCGCGTCGAGTCGGCGGTAGAAGAGAAGAGGTTGGTAGGTCGTTTCGGGGTGAATGTAAGTTCGCATATTTTTGTCAGCACACTTGGGTTAGCTGAATATGCGCGCAGGATATTGCAAAATGAACTCCGAGAAAAGGATATGCGTGTAGCTCTCTCTGATGCCTTTAGTTTGTTTTCCAAAGGAACACGATGGAGGGTTGCGCCGTACACGGATCTTCTCACAGGGAAGGAAGTATCCAACCATGTGTCAGTGTTCTCTGACATACATATTTTGGGTAAGTTTTCTTTACCGGTAACAGACCAGGAATTTCCGGAAAAGTATCGGAGTATTCGTTTCGGTCGTCAGTGAGCTCATGCCTTTGTGCGCACGGTACTTATGCCGTGCGCATATGAGCGCTCAGTTTAAGAGTGTTACGCGTATTATGACTAAAGTGTAGAGCACGTGTGCCGTGTAGTGGCATCCTCTGCAAAGACGGTGTGGTGGCTGGCCCTTGTGGTGTCCTTTTCTTGACCGTATACTGAGCACGGTCGGAGGGCTCATGCCGAAAATTAGCATTCATGAGGCGTTGTTTTTTGAGCTGCTCGGTGAACGGTGCGACGATGATACGTTGGAGCGACGTTTGCGAAGTGCTAAGGCTGAATTGGAGTGCAGCTCTTTTTCCGTGAGGGAAGATAAAGAGGGAGGGAGCCTTTCGCCAGGAGGGGAGGTGTGCGATCCTGTGCAGAGGACGAGGGGTCAGGCCAGCTGTGTACGTGAGGGTGCGTTTGATGCGCGTCTTTTAAAAATCGAACTTAACGACACAAATCGTCCGGATTTGTGGTCTACAGCAGGGCTTGCGCGCCTCTTGCGTGTTCACGCAGGGGGGGCTTCGCGCGCAGCGCAGTATCGTGCATTTCTTTCAGATCGCTGTACGGTGCGCGACTCGTATGGGCGATGCGTAGTAGTGGATGCGCGTTTGCAAACTATACGCCCTTTTATTGCTGGCTTTGTGGCTCGGGGTGCTGGACTGAGCGAAGTAAGACTGTGGGATCTAATACAAACACAGGAAAGACTCGCCAGTAATTTTGGACGTAGGAGGTGTACCCTTTCGCTGGGGTGTTACCGTGCACAGGATATATGTTGGCCACTCGCATACCGCGCTGTCCTACTCGCAGAGGTAAGTTTCACGCCTCTCGGTATGTCCATGCCGCTGTCTGGTGAGCAGATTCTGACGCAACATCCGAAAGGGCGTGAATATGGTCACCTCCTCAAGGATTATTCTTTCGTTCCCTTATTAGTCGATGCTCGTGGTGAGGTGCTTTCGCTTATTCCGATCACTAATAGCGCGTCGCTGGGTGCAGTAGTGACCGGGGATACAGAACTATTTATCGAGTGTAGTGGTACGGATATGTGCGCAGTGCTAGTAGCGGTGAATAGCCTTGCGTGTGATCTTTCTGATATGGGTATGCAGATTGAACCTGTGCAAATTACCTATAGTTTTGACACCCCATGGGGGAGGTCTGTTACTACCCCCTTTTATTTTCAAGAAAAAAGGGAGGTTGCGCACGAGCAGATAGATCGTCTTTTGGGGATGCCCTTGACTGTTGCAGATATAACCGAAGCCTTTGCAAGGATGGACTGTGCCGTGCAAGTTAAGCAGGGAACCTATGTCGTCGAGCCTGCAGCGTACCGTAATGATTTTCTCCATGCGGTAGATCTGATTGAAGAAGTGATGCTGGGTAGAACGATTGACCGTTTTTCTCCGCAGGTTCCACGTTCTTTTACAGTGGGCAGACTGAGTGATCTGACCCTTTTGACGCGCAAGATTAAGCACCTTCTAGTTGGATTTGGTTATCAGGAGATGATTTTTCATTATCTTGGCTCTGCCAGGGAGTTTTGCACGCGTATGCGATGCACGGCAGATGATCTAATCGAGATAGAAAATCCTCTTACTGAAAGCTACCGATTCGTGCGCAGGTCTATCATTCCGTGTCTTCTGTCAGCTGAGCTAAAGTCAGCACATGCGTTGTATCCACATCGTATTTTCGAAATTGGAAAGGTTGCCTTTTGCTCCCCTCATGGTGAACACGGTACATGCACGCAACAATCACTTGGATTCCTCAATGCCTCGCAGGAGGCAAGTTACAATGAGGTGGCAAGCCTAGTTTCAGGACTTTTGTATTGTTTGAAACTTCCGTATCAGGTAGAGGAAGCGCAGGATCCGCGGTTTGTCTTAGGCAGACAAGCGAGTATCTGCGTGCATGGTTCTCGTGTGGGTATATTTGGGGAGATACATCCGCAGGTGCTGAGTAATTGGGATATCCGCATGCCGTGCTTTGCTGGGGAACTTGATGTTGGGGCCCTATTGCCGTAGCTCGCTCTGGCGAGAGCTTTCCTGGCAAGAAGTTACGGGTATCGTTGCTCCTGACACTATTGCGTATCTGAAAGCCCGTGCACAGGATCACCCCTTTCTGCTAGCGCATGAACGTGCCTGCGCTGCGATACGTCTTGGGATGAGAATGTACGGTGACGGCTACAATATCTGTGTGATTGGCGCGTCAGGCACCGGGAAGCGCACTACGCTCCGATATCTATTAAAAGATTTTGTACCTCGTCCCGAGCAAATGTGGGATATAGCGTATGCATACAATTTTGTGCATCCGCACGAACCGCAGGTGCTGCAGTTTCCGGCGGGAGAAGGGATGCCTTTTGCTACGGCGTTGAGGAGATCGGTTAACGCTATTCTCAATACAGCACGGGATATTGTGAAAAGTGATGCCTTCTTACGTGAGCGGCGCACATTGCTGGCTGATATTGAAACACGTGAGTGTGCTGAGCTTTCACGTATTGAAGCGGAGTTGTATACGCGTGGGTTTCGTGTGAGATGGCATAGGAAACGTGGTACGTACTCCTTTGATTTAGTTCCCCTATTAAAGGGAAAAGACAGTAGCTTTGAAGCGCTGCACGATTTAGCTTCCCGCGCGAAGCTTTCTAGATGTGTAGTACACGAACTCCATGCGCGATATCGTCTTTCCTGTGATGAGGTTTCTTCGCTGCTCCATACGTTGCGCACTGCGCGGCGGGCCGCGCGTAGGCGTCTTGCGCAGTACTACCGTGCGCGTTTGCGGTTAATTATCCTCGAGCAGATGGCCTGTATTAAAAAACGCGTGGCGTGTTATGCACCGGTTTTTTCCACTCCACCTGTTTCGTGTGCGGCGGAACAGACGGAAAGGGAGAAGACTTCCTCTTCTCGCCTCATTGAGGTGCCGCATGAATTTGAAGAAATGCGTGCGCGCATCATATCGTACATAGAGCGGATACAAACCGATGTGCAGGTGCGGGTACAGTGTTTAATGTCAATGCGTATTTCTGCACTAGTAAAAAAGCGGTTTTTCGATCGCTATACCTTAAATTTCGTGTGTGTGCACACAGAACATGCGGGGTATGTGTTTACGGAGCATCAGCCGAATTTGGCGAATTTATGTGGATCGATTGAAAGCAAGGGGAATGAAGGGGATACGCTGGAGAATGGGCATTTACGCATTCGTGCAGGTGCGCTGCATCGAGCGCATGCAGGTGTACTCATCGTGCAGCTCGAAGATCTACTGGCGGAGGAAGAAGCATGGACACATTTGAAGCGTGCGCTGCGTACCAAGCAGCTGTTACTCCCAGCGGGTAGTTCCCAGTCCCAAGGTATGTTGCGGCCTGAAGGAGTTCCGCTCACATGCAAGCTTGTTTTGGTTGGCGAGCCATGCTCTTTCGAACGTCTATCTCAGGAAGATTCCTCGTTCCGAGAACTATTTAAGGTGTGTGCAGAATTTGATACGAGCATGCCGAATTCTGATAAGAATCAAGTTGCTTTGATAGCTTACCTTGATAGAGTTGTGGCGCGTTATGGCACCTTCTCACTTGATTCCTCAGCGTACGCGCGATTGTTAGCATATGCGGAAGAACTGGCAGAGAGTCATACACGGCTCAGTACTTCTTTTGTACAAATTGCAGATTTAGTATTGGAGTCTCATGCAGTGGCCGTGGATATGCATCCAGATGTGTCGGTGATTACTGCGCATGTGGTGCAGGAAGCGCTGAATCGCAGGCAGTACGTGTGTTCCCGCGCGCGGGAGCGTTTTCAGCGCATGATAGCCTGTGGAGAGTTATTGGTAGAGGTACAGGGATATCGAATAGGGAGAATTAACGCGCTGGCAATCGAAGAACATTGCGGCCATAGCTTTGGCATAGTAATTTCGTTAACGGCACAGGCATCCGCGGGTAAGGAAGGAGTGATGAATATTGAGCGGGAGGCAGGTCTTTCGGGGGAAATTTATGATAAGGCGCATTTAATCATCACTTCGCTATTGCGTGAAAAGTGCTTGTCTGCTTTTGCAGATGCTGCATTTGATCCAGCTGTGGATGACCTTGGAAAGGGGCAGGATAGTTTTCCACTGTGTCTTTCTGCAGCGCTTTGTTTTGAACAGTCGTATCACGGGATTGATGGGGATTCGGCGTCTGCTGCAGAATTTTTAGTATTGCTTTCTGCGATTGGCCGGTTTCCTCTTCGGCAGGACCGCGCAATAACAGGAAGTGTGAACCAGTTGGGACAAGTGCAAGCTATTGGAGGAGTGAGCGAGAAGATCAGTGGCTTTTATGACGTCTGTGCTCTGAACGGACTGACGGGAATGCAGGGAGTTTTGATCCCAAAGAGTAGTTGTGCACAATTGTTTTTGCCTGAACGTGTGCAGGATGCGGTGCGTGCTGGTACGTTTCACGTGTGGGCGGTATGCACAATTGATGATGCGCTGGAATTGATGGTGCCGGACGATTTGAAAGAGCAGGGAAGTGCTCAGCTCTACCAGTGTGTGCGTGCGCGTTTGCGGGATTTTTATGTCACAGTGAAAGGACACTGCGGGTAGCTCGTGTTTATTTACATAGCGTGTGTATCTAATCGCGCGTCTAAACGGACGTGATATATTGGTTTTGTTTTTGAAAAAGTACTTTCGTTGACGTGGCGCTTTGATACCGATACAATATCCCGCTATGGTTGCACGATCGATTCGTGTAGAGCTTGAGTCAGCACTGGATTTACTGAAGCAGGGGGATCTGCGCCAGGCACACCAGGATTTGCAGGATTTGCTTCAAAAAGAGCTAGACAATCGGGATGTTTTGTACGCGCTTACCGGTATTCGCTTTTGGGAGGATCGGATGCAGCGTGTACATACCATCTCTGGCGGTCTTAGTCAGGGTGAGTATCTTGTTGGACAATGGGGTGCGTTCGTTGCATATATGCAAAAACGTGGTGGTGTTGTCGAACCTGTTATGTATGCATTGCGCTGTTGTGTGTTCACTTACGCATTGCGGTTTTATGGGAGTCTTATCACCGGTGATGCGCGCGAGCATCCCGCGGAAGTCTATCGTAAGACTGGGCTGTGCTATAAAGCATTGGGCAATTACGATGCTGCGCGTGAATGCCTTGAGTTTGCAGTCTCTTTGGAGCCAGACTCTTCTGCAATTCTTGCTGAACTTGCTGATGCATACGCTCTTGCGGGAGATGAGCGCTGGTCGAAGTTGTATTTTCGCGAGGCCTTGTTCAAGGGTGCTTCAAAGCTCGAGCTCAATTTACTTGAGTCTGATCTTATTTTCAGTCTCATTGAACGGGTGAAGTCGTATGGGTTTTCTGGCGTGGAGTTGTTAGAGTGGTTGCCGGTGTACGGCACCCTCGAAGGAGTCCTTACCGCAAAGCGTGAGCTGCGTGCAGTAGAGATTGGAAAGCTGAAACAGGCGATTTATTCCCTCGAAAACGATTTAAGGAATGAGAAAGTTTCGGCTGAAAGGCGGCTCCTGCGTCCTCGTCTCATCAATCATTTTTTCTGGCTCGTTGATCACTATGTGAATGTGCAAGAAGACAAGAGGAACATCGACGAAGTGTTACTCAAAATTAAATTGCTTGATGAAGCGGTTTATCATCGCTATGTGAGGATAGCGTGAAAGTGAGGGTGAAGTAATGTCAGAACACATAGAACACGACGTTCGGGAAATGCTCAATGAAGAAAAATGGACACGCGCGACGCTTACCGCGTATTCTGCGGAAAAGTTTAAGGAACTTGACAGAATCATTGCGGAGGCGAAAAGACAATCTATCCTTGATGTACTGAAAGGTATCTGTGACGAACATCTGGCGCACTCGAAGAACAGTATAATCGCGTTATACATTTCTGGGATTATTTCGCTTTCTAAGCAGTTGTTAGATGATTCGTGTTTAGTGACGCTGCTGACTATCTTTGGTGATAATCACAAGAATCAAATAGTTGAGCACCTCTGTACCCGTGTGCTTGAGTACGGTGAATCAAAGCTTGCGTTGCGTGCGTTAGGAGAATGTTACAAAACCTCTGGAAACGAACAGCTCTATGATGTTTGGGAACGGTTAGTTAGGATCGATTACGAAGAGGCGGAAATCACTCGTGTGCTGGCGGATAAATACGAGCAGGAAGGGAATAAAGAGAAAGCTACGGAGTTTTACAAAAAAGCACTGTATCGTTTTATCGCGCGGAGGCAGAACGCGGCCATAAAGGAGGTTTGGACTAAGCTTGTTGCACTGATTCCAGACGATGTCGAGTTTTTTTATCGTGAGCAGAAGAAAATTTCAGAGAAACTGGGAGAAGGGCGCGGGAGCGTGCTCATGCAAGATGTATATGTCTATTACAAAGAAAATGAGGATTGGACAACGTGCATCAATATACTCAAGCATATTCTTGAACATGATGAGAAGGATGTTTGGGCGCGTAAGGAAATCATAGAGAATTTTCGGTGTAAGTATCGCGGACATAGCCAGCTTGAGGAGTACCTAAAGATATCGAACATTAGCCAATCTTGGCGCAATGTCTTTGAAGCCATTAATGATTTTGAAAAGCATATTTCCTTTGACGAGGGTAGTTTTGTTTTTCATCGAACGTGGGGGGTAGGTCGGATTGCGAAGGTGTGTAACGATGAGTTACTGATCGATTTTGCGAAAAGGCGTGCGCATACCATGCTTTTGAAGATGGCTATTAGCGCGTTGCAAACCCTTGGCAAAGAGCATATCTGGGTGCTTAAGTCAGTACTGAAGCGGCAGGATCTTGCTGCGAAAATAAAGCAGGATCCTGAATGGGCACTGAAGGTGATCATCACAAGTTTCGACAATAACTGTAATCTCAAAAAAGTTAAGCAGGAATTAGTTCCTTCTTTGCTTTCTGTGGGGGAGTGGACAAGTTGGAGTACGAAAGCACGGAAGATTTTGAAAGAAAGTACTGGATTTGCTGCGAATCCCAGCAATATCGATTTTTATACGGTGCGGAGCTGTCCTGTTTCCCTGGAAGAAAAACTTGCTGTGGAATTTAAGGCACAAAAAAATTTCTTCGCGCGCATCGACATCCTCAATACCTTTATGGACAAGGCAGATACAGATTCTGATGCTTTCAGAGAAATGTTCGACTACTTTAACACATTTTTGCGTGCGTTTAGTGTCGTGGACGGCAATGTAATTGCGGCTTACTTGGTGGTAACGCGTGTTTCCACGGTGTTGCCTCACCTAAATGCGTGTAGACCCCATGGTTTTGCGGATTTGTACGCGCATATTGCGGATCCTCGATTGGTGTACACAGAGATAAAGGATAAGGGCCTCAAGTGGGAATTCGTGAATAGTGTGAAAAACTTTGTGAGCAATTGGAGCGATGAGTATGTCAAGCTGTTCCCCGAGGTGCTCTCTCTAGAGATTCTTCGCGCGCTTATGGAAGAGGGATATAAGGAAAAGGCACTGAAGGTGGTTGAAGCTTGCTTTGAATACTATGCGGATAATCGTGCGGCGGTTATTTGGTTATTCAAGACGGTAAGGGATGAGCCTTGGTTCCAGGAGCTGCGCATTACCGCAGAACAGCGGATTATCGTCCTCATCCACATTGTGGACATTACTTATCGGGAAATCGCTAACCGGCGGAACACCACTGAGAACCGAAAACTTAACAAGCAGGCTCTTTCGGTACTCTTTGGGAATGATCATTTGCTAGAACACTTCATGCTTTCGCACGATGTGGGAACTACTACCCGTCTTTACACGTTAATAAGTGATATCCAGGGGCTTGATCCAAAGTTAAAGGTCCATTTGCGCAATAAAATTATTGAGAAGTACAAGGATTTTAAGTTTTTTGATACTGAGGAACGTGTGGTTTCCGGACGTGGACTAGTGGTAACTGCAAAGATGCTCAATGCAAAAAAGAAAGAATTGCAGGATTTGCTTGATGTTCGTATTCCGGAAAATTCTCGAGAGATTGGTAGGGCCTTAGAACTCGGTGATTTGCGTGAGAACGCAGAGTATAAGGCTGCGCGAGAAGAACAAACAAGGTTGAACAATATGGTGACTCGGCTACAAGAGGAGATTGAGCGGGCACAGGTATTCGATCCTACCACTGTTGTAGCTGGCAGAGTTTCGTTTGGTACGGTAATTAGCTTAAAAAATCACACAAGTGGAGAAGATGAGACATACACTATTCTTGGTCCGTGGGAGTCGGCTCCAGAACGTGGTATTATTTCGTACATGTCTCCGTTAGGTAGCAATCTGCTCAATCGTAAGACAGGGGAACAACTTGCCTTTACGGTGGGAGAACATGAAAAAGTGTATGAGATCTTAAGCATCTCTGCTGCAGAGATCTAGTGAGGAAGTGTGCGATGCGAATTATGCGGAGATTAATGTTATTTCTTATGTGTCTATGTGCTGCGCTGTTCGCGCAAGAGCTGGTTCGTGAACAGAGTGTTACAAAGTCTGCAGATATTACGGTGCTACTTGATACGTCTGGCACTATTTTACCGTACCGTTCCGTGGTAAGCGGTAGTGTGCTAAAAGATATCGCTACTCGTTTTGTGCGTTTGGGTGATTCGTTCCATATTATTTCGTTTAGTGCCACGCCACGTCACGAGATTTCTCAGGTTATCCGTAGTGAGTTTGATCTTTCTCAGGTAGTGTCTCGTTTCATGATATTGCATCAGTTGGGGTTATATTCTGACTTTTTAACAGCGCTAGATTTCGCGCGTACACACTTACGCGCTTTGCCTGCAGCACATGAAAAAATTTTGATTGTTGTGTCTGACGGTATTTTTAACCCGCCTGCGCGTAGCGCATATAAAAACTACAACAAGGATCAGGTAAAAATTAACCTTGCACGGGCTGCCGCGGATCTGAGACGAGAGCAGGTGCGTGTGTTTTACATAAAACTTCCCTTTCCCCAGGACATCCAGATCCGCGATTTGGATGACAATCTGCTGACTGACCTACAAAAGACAGATGATGTTCAAATCTCTGCAGTCGGTAGCTTTGCAGAAGGACAAACAAGAAGGCCTAAGTTGGACACTGTGGGTGTGGTTTCCGATCAAACGGGCGGCGTTGCAGATAACCATGCAGTTGCTACGCACGGAAGGGAGGACGGGACAGTCCAAGGGGTTGTTGGCAGTCATGTGGAGGTGGCACGCACACAGGACAGACGCAGTAATGCAGATCCTGCTAAAAGGGAAGGGGTTCGGCCTTCCTCAGAAGCAACTGATGTTTCCCGCGAGTTCACGGAGGATTTGGGAATCAGGGTGAGTCCGGTTGATTCAGATGGTTCTGTGCGTTTTTCCGAGAAGGAGCGCACGCTTCCCGTGTTACACTTTCCAAGGGTCCTTGAGGTACAGGGTAAGTATGCAGAATGTATGTTCGAGGTTGAAAATAGCACGGATGCTCCCGTTTTGTTGCATTTGGAGCGGGTGATTTTTGACAATGGCGTTGAGACTGACATAGTTTCGGTGCAAACAGAGTCTTGTGCAGTAGCGTCCGGTGCACGCGCGATGTTGCGAACAACTTTTTTATTACCTAAGCGCTACCACGAAGAGGGAACGTACCAGGTGACCATGCGTGTACAGTTTGCAGATAACGTCCGCGTGTTCCCTCAGGTGGCAACAGCAGAGCTGCGCGTTTCTCCTTTGTCTTTTCTTGGATTGGTGCGGAGAGGTATACATGGGGTTCTGTCTCCTGTAGGGCTTACGCATGCGTTTGGATATGTGTTGGACATGGTAGGGTTGAGTCGCACGGGTTTCGGTGCGGTGCTTTTGCCTCTGTTTGCTTTGGCTATCTTCTTAGTACTTGTATCAGCCGTGGTGTGTAGGTCAAAGCGCGTGTTGTCTCGTAAGTCATGGCGCGGAAGTCCCCGTACAGAGAATGGGTGTCAGGGTCCTGGTTCGATGTCTGATTTTCGGGCGCATTCTGTTAAGGAACAAAGGCAGGATCAGGAGCGCGTGTATGCAGGCATGGAGAGAATTGTATCCCAGCGTAAAAGCGATGTGCAGGATCGCCTCAGTGTATCGAATGCGGCAACTGCATTTGGGCGTGATCGAGTTTCATTTTCCCCCAGGGTAACGCGTGCGGAGCATGGATGTAGTCGGTCAGGAATGACTGAAATTTTTGTGTTTGATCAAACACGTGCGATTGGCAAGCGCAATATTCACGTAATGAAAGCAGGAACCCGTTTAGGGGTTGGCGGGCACAAGGGGGATGACTTCCTAATTTTTTTGGTGCCGTTTCCAAGGCGGCTAGCACAGGTGTATTTTGACGGTGAAGTATATCATCTTGCTATCTTGAAGCCGAAGTACTTCCCGTACGAGGAGTCGAGTGTGGTGCACGACTGCGTCGGCAGAGTGGTTACCCTTGTCTCTGACAGGGGGTATCATGTGCCCTTCACATTCCGCCAGTATGAGGATCCCGCTGTGAGATTGAACAATCTGCTCACCTCTATCGAATACGCTTGATCAAAGCGATAAAGGAACGAGTCGAGAGGTGGATTCGGGACTCGATTGAGCAGATGGAAAGGGGGAAAGATGAAAACCGGGGCGGATCGCGCACCGAAGCGTCCCCCTACCGTTGCTTCCTTCCGGACCTAGCGGGGTTTGGGGGATATTTCGTGGGCGGCCCCGGAACGGAGAGAGAGGGATTCGAACCCTCGGTACCCTTTTGGGGCACACACGACTTCCAATCGTGTACCTTCGGCCACTCGGACATCTCTCCTACGGCCGCACCCAGCCGGTTCTGAGAAGGGGGTGCGACGTTTCCTCAGCCAACAGCGGAGAGAGAGGGATTCGAACCCTCGGCGCCCTTGCAAGAGCGCTACGGTTTTCGAGACCGTCCGATTCGACCGCTCTCGCATCTCTCCTCAATAACAACGGCAGAGCCCCACAGGACACCACCCTCAGCGGGACAAGTCCCGTAATGAGACTAGGCGGATTCGAACCGTCGACCTTCAGATCCGCAATCTGACACTCTATCCAGCTGAGCTATAGTCTCAAGGGAGTGGGATGCCAACCGGCCCCCAAACCGGAGCAGGGGGGATTCGAACCCCCGGCACTCGGATGAATGCAACTCCTTAGCAGGGAGCCCGATTCGACCACTCTCGCACCGCTCCAAAAAACAGCAAACAGACGCACCGTACCGAATACTCCCCGCGGAGCAGGGGGGATTCGAACCCCCGGTGCCTTGCGACACAGCGGTTTTCAAGACCGTCGCCTTCAACCACTCGGCCACCACTCCGGACTCCCTCCCATCCTGCGTGTAAACGTTGCTCCTGTCAAGTCTTTGTACGAGCAGCATAAAAAAAGTGGTACGTGTAGAAAACTTCCCTTCTGGGGAGAAGTTCTTAGAGAAGTAGCGTTTTTATGTTACGCTCCCCCTTGTAGCTTGAGTAGGGGAGTATATGGACGATGCAAGATATGCAGAATGGAGTGCATCTTTGGTGCAGTTGCCCGATACGCATTTTTTTGATCTTATGCGCCTCTATTTGGGTGTGCTTAAGACTCCATTTCATAAACAGAGGCTTGTTCAACAACTTAGTGCCTTCCTGCAAAGAAAGTCTATTCAGAACGCTGTGGTGCAGATGCTTGATGAACTCGACTTGTTATTTATTTCTGTTGTTATGTGCGTTCCCCGTGCAACGCTCGAGCTGCTGACAATTTTTTTTTTAGAACGTGTTGCCCAGGCGGAGATAAGAACACGTCTACTGAATTTAGAAGAACGTCTTATTCTTTACCGCATTCCTCAGATGCCTGGTGAGGTTACACAGGCAGAAGTCGCGAGCGTTGCGCAGAATGGTAGGGTGCGGCAAACGCCGTGTTATGGTATCAATCCTCTGTTGCAAAAAGCATTGAGTACGGTAGCTGGACTCAATCTTTTTCTCATTCCGCAAAAGCGGATGCGTCCATCCGCACAGTTATTGACAACAGATTTGATGCTGTGCGCATTGTATTCGTTTTTTACGCACGGGGAAAATTTATTAAAAGTCGATGGGACGTTTAGGAAAAAGGCATTTGTTATGTTCCAGGCATTGTTTCCTGTTGATCCGGATGTGGTGAGTGTGGCACTCCCTGCATATCTGCAGAGAACAGGGGAGGAAAGGGGTACATCACGTCTTTTACAGGAAGGTCGGCGCGTCTTGGAACATCTGGGATTGATTGTCTGCGAATCAGCACAGGTGCATGTGCAAGATAAACGGTGGGCTTCTTTTTTCTCCTTAACTGCTCTGGAACGTGCGGTGTATTTGACAGTTGCCAGTACGGCTATTCTGCGCAAAGAGGTGCTCGTACAGCGAGCGCAGGCTTTGCGTACACTTCTCTGTGTGTTGCACCCAGATGCGCAATACGCACCTGAAGATCTAACACGCGTGTATCGTATCTTGGTGGAAGAGGCAGCACCATCTGTTGCTGCTGATTTTTTCTCTTCTTTGTCTTTGTCCAAAGATACAATGCTGCAAAAGCGTAAAGGAGCTTTACATGATTCATCGGTTTTTTCTATGCAGTCGGCGATCACGGCTATACGCACGGCCCAGCTTTTTGGGTTGTTGTGTGTGAAAGATGGACTGTGCGCGTTGAATGAGGCTCTATTTAAAGGACAGTACACGCGTGGGCCAGGAATGGTCTTGTCAGCGACGGCAGAGTTAACCATTTTCCCCGATGGAGATATGCAAGGGGTTTTGCCAATTTTATCCTGTGCGCATGTCTGCTCACTACAAACAGTTGCCACGTTTGAGCTCAATAAAAAAAGCTGTACCACTGGCTTTGCGCGCGGATTAACAGTGCAGGCACTTGCACAGGCTTTAGAATGTAAAACAGGTGAGCAGGTGCCACAGAATATACTATCTTCTTTCCGGCAGTGGTATGCACAGATAACCGCGTTGACCTTAAGACGCGGCTTTGTCATGCAGGTTGATTCATCTCAGCAAGCTTTTTTTGAATCTGGCGGGCCACTGCACCCGCTAGTGCGCACGCGTCTTGCAGAAGGAGTGTACTTTTTTGATGAATGCCAAGAGTGTATGTTGTATCAGGCGCTCGCGCGAGCGCGTCTGTCCTACCTGTGCGAGCCAATTGATACAGCCACCCCGTTATTCCGCCCTGGTGAGCAGGGTGCACGTGCGCTCCATGTGCCTTCCTTTTCTTTTCCAGTGCGGTCTGCTCGGGGAGTCTCCGAGGAATCAACGCGAGATTTTGCACATTTAGGTGCCTTTGTGTTGGAAACTCCGAACGTTTCGTGCACGCACAGTGCTGCAGATACTCCGTCTATTTCAGAACAGACCGGTGGGGTGGCTCACGTGCAGAGCGAAGAGGATGTAGATCCGTCCACGTCTGGTGCAACGGGTAAGTATTGGGACAAGGCACAATGGCGCAAGGTGCAACGGATGCAACGTGCTGTGCGGCTGCAGCGGCTCAAAGAGTTTGAGGCGCACCTGCAACAACTAAAATTGGACGCAACAGAGCAGACGGAGCTACGTGCCCGCTTGCAACGGGGGTTGATTCTGGATAGAATGCAACTTTCTTCCGAAACGATCCGCAGGGAGAGAACGGAAGCGAGTGGGGTTGATTTTTTAGGCAAGTATCGTCTTGCAGAGTG
The DNA here is from genome assembly GCF_000217655.1 of Treponema paraluiscuniculi Cuniculi A. Classification (NCBI taxonomy): domain Bacteria; kingdom Pseudomonadati; phylum Spirochaetota; class Spirochaetia; order Treponematales; family Treponemataceae; genus Treponema; species Treponema paraluiscuniculi. The sequence goes on from NC_015714.1 coordinate 27,382, forward strand.
TGCGTTACGTTCTGGTGCTTTACTTGAGATTGAGACTAGTTCAGGGCAGTCAGTGCATAAGATAGTGGGTACGGTGTGCGCAATTGAAAAATGCGAAGAGGATGCGTTGCTTCACGTGTGTGTACACGCAGAACTTCCCCCTGAGCGAGTATCGATTGCGCGCGCGTCCAGGATAGTGCTACTGAAAAATTCTATTTTTTCTTGAGTCTGTTCTGAAGGGGATCCTTTTGTCCCTTGTAAAAAGGAATAGACGAGCGGGTAGGATATGAGTCGTAGGAAACAGGGACGAGAGTTATTCAACAGTCATGTGGGCGTGGTGTTGTCTTGTGTCGGTGCGGCAATGGGGCTTGCAAACGTGTGGTTGTTCCCTGGACGCCTGGTGGAATTTGGTGGTGTGACGTTTTTAATTCCGTATTTTATTTTTCTATTTGGTCTTTCCCGTTTTGGACTGATGGGGGAGTATGCTTTTGGAAAGACACTGCGCTGCGGTCCTGTGCGTGCGTTTGCCCGTGTGTGTGAAACACACCCATCGTGTTCTTTACGAGCACTACGAGGTAGCGGGTGGTTTCCGGTAGGAGTATTGCTCGCTACCTGCTCTTTTTATGTAGTGATTATAGGGTGGATCTTGCGTTATGTAGTACTTTCGTGCACAAATGCACTTGCAGGTACTCAGGCGCACGACCTGTTTTACCAGGTTGCAGGGACAAGTGCGAATGTGCCGTGGACGCTTGCAGCTATCGCGCTCACAGCGTGTGTAGTGAGTGTGGGCGTGCAAAAGGGGGTGGAGCGAGGAAACATTATAATGATGGTACTTTTTTACGGTGTCCTTGCGTTTATTACAGGATATATATTTACTCTTCCTAACGCGTGGATAGGTATGCGTAGAATGTTGGCATTTCAATCTTCATCATTGTGCAATCCGAGACTCTGGTTGTATGCATTAGGCATGTCGTTTTTTAGTCTCAGTTTGGGGGGCGCGGCTATGGTTTTATATGGCAGTTACATGCCAGATACGGTGGACATACCGCGTACTGCATTTCAGACAGTGACCTTAGATTTTTTGGCATCAGGTATGTCCGCATTATGTTTAATTCCGAGTGCGTGGGTTTTAGGTATGGACGTCAGCAGTGGACCGGAGTTTTTGTTTGTAACAATAACCCGTGTCGCCTCGCAGATACCGATGGGGGTGATGATAAGTGTGTTATTCTTTTTGTGTGTACTATGTGCAGCGTTAAGTTCTGCAATTGCTATGTTAGAAGTAATACTCGAGTCTTTTGTGCACACGTGTACAGTGGGGCGCCGAACGCTGACGTGGTCACTAGCACTCGTGGTTGCGTTTGTATCTCTTCCTCTGAATGCCTCGATGAGAGTGTTCGAAACGTTTACAGATATAGTGGTGGTTATACTATCTCCGTTATCTGCCCTTATGGGGAGCGTGATGATATTTTGGGTATATGGTGCAGAGCGTTGCCGTGTAGCTATCAACCGGTGTGCACGCGGTCCGTTGGGTAAATGGTTCACGCCGTATATGCGGTACGTGTATTTGGGGCTTTGTGTAATGATTATGGTGCTTGGGGTGATGTTCGGTGGTTTTTAGTGTGATGACGCGCAAAAGCGGCCAAACCCACAGTTGGGTAAATATATTCTTTGCAAATTGTCGACACAACCGTTGACGAGAGGGATCGCAGGTGGAGAGGTGTCGTGCCGGGGATATGTTGACACGTCCGTACTCCTCAGTTTGTGAGGCTCCAGTTATAGGAGGGGGGATAGCTGCGCGTGAAAAGATTTGCTCTTATTGGACTTGGAGACTTCGGTCTTAGCATGCTAAAGGAGCTGCTCAAGCTCACTAACAATATAGTCCTCCTGGACAGGGATCGAACGCTCGTTGAAACCTACCGTAGCAGGGTGAGAATCGTGCGCGCAATTGATGTGTTGGACGAATTCACTCTGTGCAAGATGATTCCACAGGATATCAACGCAGCGGTTGTTGATCTGGGGGTCAAAATTGAATCATCAATCATGATAACAACGTTTTTAAAAAAATTAGAAATTGCAGATATCGTAGTTAAGGCATACAGCGCTGAACAAGGGCATATCCTCTCGAGCGTTGGTGCTACGCACGTAGTGCTCCCGGACCGGGAGGCGGCTAAAAAAGTCACTCCTATGATTGCTTTCGATCTTCTTTTCAACTTTATGCCACTTTCTGCGCAGCTGGCAATTGCGGAAATGGCTGTGCACGAGGACTATGTGGGAAGAACTTTGCGTGAAGTGGATGTGCGCAAAAACTTCTCTCTTAATATCATTGCTATCCGTAAGCGCGATGCAGAGGATTTTTGTTTTATCAATGATCCTGAATACTGCTTTGAAGCGAACGATGTGTTGCTCGTTGCCGGTTCTCACAAAGACATCTATGCACAGTCGCAGGACAAGTTGGCACATACCCATAGCTTCAGCGACTGTTTCAAACAATGGTTCCTTACCAGCTGACTTCCCAATATTCCGCGCACGGGAGTAGGCGCGTGTAATCTTCCCTTTTCCCGCACATGTCTACGTAAAGGGGAATATTTAGAGAGGGGGCTCAGCTTCAAGTTTTGAAAAATAAGGCTCAAGCGTTGCCGCTTCCCGAACAGAGGTTGCAGTGCTTACCACCGCAGCTTCGGCACACGTGCGCTGCGCCCAGAGTAGTTGGGTACACAAGTGCATGTCTGTTACCCGTGCGTCTAGAATATGCTCAATAGCCGCAATACGCTCTGTTTCTGTCGTTCCGTTGAGAAAGCGCAGGAAACTCGCAAAACTTTTATGCTCCGGTGTTTCAGGAGTTACCGCCGTACTGTACGCTCCTATGATTAGACGTTCCATCGTCTTCTGGTTAAAGAGACTGGAGGTGCCCTTGTGATCGGCGTGCAGGTGCTCAATCGTCTTGAATATCACGTCAAGGGAGTGGAGCGGATTTGGATCGCGGTAAGTTAGTGAGGAAAATATGCCATGTACTGGATCTGGCAGGGTGAATGCACCGTAAGCACCACCTATCGTTCGAATTTTTTCCCAAAACGGCTCAGTACTTAGATATCGGGCAAACACCTGCTCTACCCCGCGTCTCTCTAAAGGAAGCCGTGGATGTGCAAGGGACAGCGCTGCAAAACCCACTTGCACAGGGGCTGGAAGCAGCGTCAGCATATTGCGGGTGCGCATGTGCTGCAGGGCCTCTTGAAAGAGCACACCGTGAGCGGAGGGTATCTGTTGTTCGTGCGCTGTGGGCGCAGAGGTGTGGTGGATAAAATAAGTGGATAGCGGTGCACGAAAACACGCCAGAGGTTTTGCCAATGCATCTAGCGCTGTGTGTAACGATGTTTCTGTACCACATACACATCCGATCACTCCTGCAGTGAGCAGTTTTTCATGCAGCGCTTTGAGTTTGGCTGCCAGCGAAGGGGAGGCAACGGTTTCTGTACACTCTGTCCACAAAGCACGTACCAAGCGAATCTGCGTGACTCCAGTCCAGAGTTCTTCTACGGCCTTTGCTGCATTCACGCGAGCGTTTGCCTTTGCAAGTGCAATGGAATGTCCTGAATGCATGGCAGCGCTATCCAAGTCATTTTTATATTGTGCAAGGATGTCTTTTAACCGTCGTGTATCTGTAAAAGAAAGACTGCGCACGTGTGCACACACGTACGAAATCGCCTGTACGATAAAGCGCGACAGCATTTTTACGCTGACAACTAGCCACGCTCGCCCGACTATATCGCTGCGTTGCAGTGTGTTCTGTCCCCTCAGTAAGGGGAGTATCTCGCTTCCCTGATCGCCTGCTACTATACAGCGGGCGGCAAAGCCCCCGGTGAGACGGGCAATCTCGGCAGATACCACACTCCAATGATGTGTCTCAGTTCCCATACCTGTCAGTGCGTAGGCATACAGTGGCAGAAGTTGTGCTTCTTTTACACTGAGCATATCTGCCGGGATTGCAAGGTGTAAGTACGTAATATCGTTCGTGGCAAGCTCATGCACGAGAACAGGAACAGAACCAAAAAACTGCATGGTTTCGCTCAGTTCTGGGGTGGGGACTGGCAGTTGTTCCCGCTTTATATGGGGGAGCAACGCAAGGAGTTCCTCCGGATCGGGTGTTGTCTGTCGTACACGCAGTGATTCTTGGTCAGCTCGGAGGCGTGCCGCTGCTGGCTGCGTGAGTGTACGGGAGAAATCCTGTACGTATTTTTCTAATTGCTCATCAAGTTTTTTTGAGAAGTCTGGGTCTGGGTGTACCGAAAGTACCGTGTACTGTGGGTTACGCAGCAAGTGCGTGAGGATGAGATTTTCCACGTAGTGTGGATGGTGGTGTACCTTTTCACGCAGTGCCTGCAGTGCGGGGATATAACGCAAAGAACTTTCTGGACCTGCACCGTGCAACCATCCACGCAGCGAACGCTGCATGAGCACGAGAGAAAAAGGACCGTCAGAGCGGCGTACTTCAGTATTTGAAAATTCGAGTGCATTCAGCGCTGTTTCCACTTCCTGTGGAGGGATGCCGTGCGCAACAAGCGACTCTAGTGTTTCAAACACGCATGCCTTTAGTGCATCGACCTGTGTATGCTGCACCCCAGTCATACCTACAAAAAAAAGCATACGCTTTAGATCGATGTGACTGCCGTTATATGCGTATAAATCCTCACCGAGTTCTGATTCTAACAGTGCCTGTGCAAGGGGAGCAGCATCGTGACCGAGCAAAACGTGTTCGAGCAAAAACACGTCCATTAACTGTTCAGCCTTGTCTGATTCTGGGAGTAACCAGCTGAGCAATACGGCGCACCGTGTTAAATCCATCCCCTCGCTCGCCGGTGCGTACCCGGTGTACGTACGGGGGCTTTGATATGCAGGGATAGGGGGGATGGGGGGCAACGCTTTGCGGGCAGAAAATTTTGAAAGGCATTTATCCTCAATAAATGCCATCTGTTTTTCGGTGGGTATATTTCCGTACAGAAAAAGCTTGCAGTTTGACGGGTGATAGTGTTTTTTGTGAAAAGCTTTAAACGATTCGTACGTGAGACGAGGAATAACTGTTGGATGACCTCCTGAATCGTGTGCATACACCGAGCCACGTGTGGTCGCGTGTGTTGCGTGCTTATACACAAGCGTATGAAAGTCTGCATACACACCGCGCATTTCATTCAGTACAACGCCCTGGAGGGTAAGTTGGTTGTGCTCATTAAACTCAAAGCGGTGTCCTTCTTGCTTAAAGGTCCACTCTTCGATCAGGGGGAAAAAGACTGCGTCTGCATATACACTCATAACATCGAAGTAGTCAGTCTCTACCAAGGAGGAGGCCGGATATACTGTTTTGTCCGGAAAGGTTAGAGCGTTAAGAAACGTTTTCACGCTTTGTTTCGCGAGTATGAGGAACGGATCCTTGAGGGGGTAATGCTGTGATCCACAGAGCACCGAATGCTCAAGGATATGAGCAACCCCGGTACTTGCTTCTTCTGCCGTCATAAAACAGAAGGCAAACAAATTCTCCGGGTCTTCGTTGAGAATGTGGTACAACTCAAGCCCTGTTTTTTTGTGTCGAGCATAGACACCCACTGCCGAAAGCTCAGCGAGTGAATGGCGCCAGATAATTTCAAAACCGTGAAGAAGCGTACTCATCGGTGATTCTCACTCCTCTTCTTGCAAGCTATTTGGAAGCAATGTGCTGTTGCGCGCCGGCACTGCGCAATGTAGCTAAAAAGTGCTCAGTGATGGTGCGCGTATCATGCGCTGAAGGCGGGAACGTGTCGTACTCATCGCGCACAAGCTGTGCACGGTTTTTAGAGAGATTAGAGAGAATTTTCTGAACAAAAGCAGGATGATTGGTGTTGATGAGCGCAGCAAGAGTTTTTTCAGAACAAGACGCCAGGTGTTTTTGCAGAAATGTATCTGGGAGCGCGGGGATATCATCCAGCGTGAAAAGATGCGTGCGGACACGCGCTGCAAGTGTTGGATTTTTTTCTGCAAGGGCATGAAGAATTGAATGCTCAGTCGCGCGCTCCATCTTTTTGAGAATTGCCGCAAGCACTGCATGCCCGTCAAGATCACGGCGCTGGGACAAATGGAGCGCTGCAAACTTTTTGTGCAAGGAGTCACTCATGACTTGCAGCACCTGAGGGTTAACGTGCTTTAACTTTGCAAGGCGAACGATCAAGTCCTTCTTCTCCTCTGTGCTGATATTACTCAAATAGTGCGCAGCGCTTTTTGGAGGCAGCTGCGAGAGGATGAGTGTTTTGGTGGCAGGTAGTTCTCCTTCCAGGAGGGGGAGAAGTTGGGAGGCTTCAAGCGCAGCCAAAAACTCAAAAGGTTTCGGCTGTGCCTCTGGCACCGCCCGCTTCAAGATAAGATCGGCCTTTTCTTCCCCAAACGCTTTGGAAAGCATCGACTGCGCAGCACGCAGTCCACCGGTAACAGGCGACACACGAGCGCAGAGGGCAGAAAACTCCCGTAGGATCTCACGCGCTTCTTCTGGACTGAGGGGTTTGAGTGTCAGGAGCTCGGCAACCACCGCCTCAATTTGTGCAGGCTCAAGTTGCTTGAGCACCAGCGCCGCCTGCTCTTCTCCAATGAGGGAGAGGAACTGGGCAATCTTTTTATAAACGGTTCGGCCTCGGTCTTGTTCACGTACGGTGGCTTTGATTAAGCCACGAGGAAATTCGGTTCTATTCATAGAAAGAGGACTCCGCGCGGTCTCCGGACACGCAGTTCATTGTAGTGGAGAGTGTGCTCTTGACACAAGGGCGTGAGCACCTTAAAAGGTGCCCTCCAGCGGGGAGGGGTCCAAGGATGTATGGCGTTGTCTCTTCGGTTCTGGTGTTTTAGCCCTTCGGGGGAATTACGTGTGAGTGTTCTTTCCGTTTCCGCTGCGTTCGGTGTGTTGGTAGTGCTGCTGGTGCTTTCCATGTTGTTCTCTGCTGCGGAAACAGCGTTCTGTGCGCTAAATACCTTAAGACTTCGCTACCTATACGAAAAACGTCATGCTCGCGCTCGAGTGGCAATGCGTATCCTTCGACGGAAGAACTTCTATCTTGCTGCTGTGGTTATCGGGAACACCCTGGCGAGCAGTGCGTTGTCTGCAGTCATTGCGCTTTTTGCACGTGCCCTCTTTGGCATCCACGCAGTGGGGTGGAGCATCGGTGCAGGAACGGTGCTTACACTTCTTTTTGGAGAAATTATTCCGAAGTCACTTGCCTTGTGCCGGCCGAACGCAGTGGCACTGCATACTGCGCGATTCTTGCAGTGGAGCACTTTGATGCTTACTCCTTTTGTACAGGTGTTCTGTATGGCGCGGAGTGCGCTCTTGCGTCTTGCGCGTGTCGCGTGCCACACTCCCTCGCTGCGTGTTACGGATGACGACCTGCACACCGTACTGTACGCTGGAGAGGCGGATGGCACTGTGACTTCCCGCGAGCGCGCATTGTATCAACGTATTTTGCATTCTGCATCCCTTACTGCGCGAGATATTATGACCTGTCGTGCGCAATTGATTGCAGTTCCGCGCGCGAGTTCTCTGGCGGAGGCAATTGCCTGTGCGCAGAAGATGCGCGTTTCGCGTGTTCCAGTGTATGAACGGAGTGTTGATTGGATAATTGGTATTTTCGATGTGAAGAAATTCTTGTGCTCAGAAGAGGTAGACGGACGGGATTTAGAAGAGTGCGGAACACTGATGCAACATGTGAGCGCGCCGGTTTTTGTCTTCGAATGTACACGACTTGCATATGTGCAGCACAAATTGCGCGCACACTCACGCGCAGTCGCCATTGTGCTTGATGAATATGGCGGGACGGCAGGTCTTGTGACAAAGCACAATATATACCAAGCATTTTTTAAGAGCAGTACGCATGAATTCCCTGTGAATTCAACAGGTCCGCAGGTTACGCGTGCGGGGGTACGGGCGTATATATTTCCTGGATCGCTGCGCTTGGATGAGATAAATGATCTACTCGGCACCGATTTTTCTTCGTGTACCAGTGAAACCCTTGCAGGTCTTATCATGGAGTATACAGGGTGTATCCCTGATCCTGGCACCACGGTTGTATTCGGTTCTTGGCGTTGTGTGGTGCTACAACTGCATGTGCGCAGAATCGTACGTGTTCGGTTTGAGTTTCAAGGATAGTAGGGAAGCGCGCGTGGCATACCCTTTTCTGGTAGGATTGGAACTCATGTTCTTACTTGTGTGCTCGGCCCTATGTGCAGGTTCAGAAAGCGCGTTGTCGTCGGTGAACCAAGACGATGAACGTAAGCTTAAGCGGCACAGTACACGTTGTACACAACGCTTATGCTGGCTTCTGGCCCGGCGCGAACAGCTGATTACCACAGTTATTGTGCAAAACACTGCACTGAATATGGTGCTCTCTAGCGTGGTGACGTTAGGCTCTATGGAGTTGTGGGGTGCACAGTCGGTGTGGAAGGCACTGGTTGCGGTGACGTGCGTGATTATTCTTTGTGGAGAAATGTTCCCGAAGGCGCTGGGTGCACGGTACTCACTGGGATTCTTGATGTGGATTGCGCCTTTTTTGCAATTGAGTTACTGGTTGCTGTACCCCTGCGCGTGTGTGTCGTCAGCATTGATGCATGTGCTGGAGGGTATTTTTTTGCCGCGTCATACGACGTGTCTTTCGCGAGAAGAAATTAAAACGCTTATTGCAGTTGGGGCACGAGAGGGGGTGATTTCGTCAACCGAAAATCAATTGTTCCAGCGCGCTTTACAGTTTAAACGCATACCGCTTGCACACGTTATGGTACCGCGCACACACTTTGTGTCAGTTTTTCAGGATACACCACTATCTCATGTGTGGGATGCTTTTCGTACCTGTTCCTTTTCTCAGTTGCTCGTGCATGATGCTGCGGGGATCGTCTGGGGTTTCGTACATTACTGGGATATTTTTGGGGAAAGTAAAGTATTACCCTCGCAGTCATCAGATCAGATGGTGTCGGCATGTGTAGCGAACACCAGAGCTGCGGTGCATCGGGTGGGTGATTTGGCACGGGAGTTGTGTTGTGTACCGAATGTAGCTGACCTTTTTTCAGTGTTAGATATGCTCTCGGTATCAAAGCAGCAGATGGCGTTAGTGGTAGACGAGCGGGGCGATGGGGAAGGATTAGTAACCATGACAGACATTATGGAGGTAATTTTTGGTTCACTTGCTGGAGTTTCGGAAGGAGTAGAAGGATACACAGTGCATGGGTCAATGGTGCAGCGAATGTCAAAACCTCGTGTTGATTTTCAGATGAAAAGCGTCGGTACTCATGAGATTTTATGTTCAGGAACGGTTCCTCTTGAATATTTTAACGAAGTGTTGGGTACGCGTTTGCAGTCGCGCGTGTACCACACGGTGGGAGGTTTACTCCTGGAACGTTTTGGACGTCTCCCTACGGTAGGGGATGAGTTGGTAATTGAAGGATTGCGTTTTAAGATACGCCGTGTACTCGATCGGTATGTTGTGTCTGCCCTCGTGGACACTCGAGCATGTAGGTCAAGCGTTGGCTGACGCCTAAGTAAGTACACAGGATGGGGGCCGTACTTTTGCGGTATTCGTGCAATTAAGTTGTATGTTGATCGGTGTTCTACAGGAATGTGTGCGCAAAGGGGTGAGAGCATGAGTTGCTATCGTGTTGAAGGTGGGTTTCCCGTTTCAGGTTGTATTCGCGTGTGTGGAAATAAGAATGCAGTGCTTCCCTGTATTGCGGCGGCAGTTCTCACACAAGAGCCAGTGTTACTGCAAAATGTGCCCGACATTGAGGATGTGGCGGTGATGCTAACTATCTTTCGTGCGTTTGGTGGGAGTGTTGAAAGGCGTGGTAATCATGAGTACATGTTACATCTTCCTCAGTTACAGACGTGCGAGGTGCCGTGCGAGGCTGCGCAGAAAGTGCGTGCTTCCATTCTTTTTGCAGGGCCACTTCTTGCGCGTGGTAGAAAAGCGGTGCTTCCACCACCTGGTGGTGATGTTATTGGGCGCAGGAGACTTGATACGCATTTTCTTGCGCTTGCCGCACTTGGCGCACAAGTTCGTTTAGATGGGGTGTTTACTTTCTCTGCAAATAAGCTGGTGGGATGTGACGTCTTCTTAGACGAGGCATCTGTGACGGCGACAGAGAATGTGCTTATGGCTTCAGTTCTTGCCGAGGGGGTTACGGTAATCACGAACGCGGCGAGCGAACCGCATGTGCAAGATCTATGCCATTTGTTGAATGCGATGGGTGCGCGCGTCTCTGGCATCGGATCGAATGTTTTAACAATTGAGGGGGTGAGCGCGTTGCATGGTACCACATACACACTTGGGGCTGATTTCATGGAAGTAGGTTCGCTTATTGGGCTTGCGGTAGTAACGCGTGGAGCATTGACGATTTCGGATGTGAACGTACGCGATCTACGTCCACTAGGTTTTGCGTTTAAAAAACTTGGAGTAATTTGGAGCGAGCAGGAGCACGCGGTAAGCGTCTCTGCGTCGCAGGATCTGCGGGTAAATTACGATTTTGGCGGTATGATTCCTAAAATAGATGATGGCCCGTGGCCTGCATTTCCGCCGGATCTGACTAGCATTATGACAGTGGTGGCGACTCAAGTCGAAGGGGTTATATTGATTCATGAGAAAATGTTTGAGTCGCGTATGTTTTTTGTGGACAAGTTAATTACCATGGGTGCGCGTATCATTCTGTGTGACCCGCATCGGGCGCTTGTTTCAGGTCCGAGTGCATTGCATGGGAGTGACCTGGTATCTCCTGATGTGCGTGCGGGAATGGCGATGGTGCTTGCAGCGTGTTGTGCGCGCGGGGTAAGTATAATCCGTAACGTGTATCAAATTGAGCGTGGATATGAACGTCTAGTGGAGCGTTTGCAGGCAATTGGTGTCCGTATTTGGAAAGAGGGTTGATCGTATTATGCGGTAATTTGATGAAAAGATGTGAAGTGTTGCCAAGAATCTTTTTTTTTAGTACCCTCGGGGACCGTTACATATGAGGTGTTAACCTTACATTTAAGGAGTGAGAAGCATGGCGAAGCAATTGCTGTTTAATGAGGAAGCCCGCAAGAAGCTGCTTTCCGGGGTTGAGCAGATTTCGAGTGCGGTGAAGGTAACGCTTGGTCCTAAGGGTCGCAATGTCTTGCTTGAAAAAGGGTACGGGGCTCCCACAGTCACGAAGGATGGGGTTTCCGTTGCGAAAGAGGTTGAGCTCGAAGATCCGTTCGAGAATATGGGTGCACAGCTTTTAAAAGAGGTGGCTACGAAGACGAACGACGTAGCTGGGGATGGCACAACTACTGCGACGGTATTGGCGTATTCGATGGTGCGTGAGGGTCTGAAGGCGGTTGCTGCCGGTATGACGCCCCTTGAGTTGAAGCGTGGTATGGATAGGGCAGTTGCGATTGCAGTCGATGACATTAAGCAAAATTCCAAGGGTATAAAGAGCAATGAAGAAGTCGCTCATGTAGCGTCAGTATCTGCGAATAACGACAAAGAGATTGGAAGGATTCTGGCAAGCGCAATCGAGAAGGTGGGGAATGACGGGGTCATTGACGTTGACGAAGCCCAGACAATGGAAACGGTGACGGAATTCGTTGAAGGGATGCAGTTTGATCGTGGGTACATCTCGTCCTACTTCGTCACTGACCGAGATAGGATGGAAACGGTGTATGAAAATCCCTACATCCTTATCTACGATAAGTCCATCTCGACTATGAAGGATTTGCTTCCGCTACTCGAGAAAATTGCGCAAACAGGTCGCCCGCTGCTCATCATAGCTGAGGATGTCGAAGGCGAAGCACTGGCTACGCTGGTGGTGAATAGTCTTCGGGGAACGCTGAAGACGTGTGCGGTGAAGGCTCCCGGTTTCGGCGATAGGCGTAAAGAAATGCTTGAGGATATCGCGATTCTTTCGGGCGGTCAGGTCATTTCCGAGGATTTAGGATTGAAGCTAGAGTCCGCGGATATTGCGCTCTTAGGTCAGGCAAAGAGCGTGAAGGTAGACAAGGAGAATACCACGATTATTGACGGGTCGGGTAAGTCGAAGGATATCAAGGATCGTATAGAGCAGATTAAAAAGCAAATAGAGGCCTCGACTTCAGATTATGACAGTGAGAAGTTGAAGGAGCGCTTGGCAAAGCTCTCTGGTGGCGTTGCAGTTATCAAAATTGGTGCAGTCACCGAAGTGGAAATGAAAGAGAAGAAGCACCGGGTTGAGGATGCCTTAAATGCGACACGTGCGGCAATAGAGGAAGGTATTGTTGCTGGTGGTGGTTTAGCGCTTATTCAGGCTGCGGCGGCGCTCGAGAAAGCTGATTTGAGTGGACTGACTCCAGATGAGGCGGTTGGTTTTAAGATTGTGCGTCGTGCTCTCGAGGAGCCGATACGCCAGATTTCAGAGAACGCGGGTATTGATGGCGCAGTTGTGGCAGAGAAGGCAAAGGAGAAACGTGGCATCGGTTTTGATGCATCCAAGATGGAATGGGTTGATATGATTAAGGTCGGGATTATCGATCCGGCGAAGGTTACACGTTCAGCACTACAGAATGCGGCTTCGGTTTCTGGGCTTTTGTTGACTACCGAATGTGCAATTGCTGCAATTCCCGAAAAGAGTTCCTCTACACCGCCAGCTCCTGACATGGGAGGTATGGGAGGTATGTATTGATCTAGTTAGCGCCGGTCGATTGGTCATACGTAAGGGCATGATCTCTTGAGATGAGCGTCTCCCGTGGATCTCGGCCAGCGTGTGGTGCGGGTAATTCCCCTGGCGTCGCTTCCGGTCCGTGTATACAACGCCGGTGGTCTCCGTGTGGATTTCTTTCCGCGGTTTTTTGGGAAGTCTCCTCAAGGGGTCGGCGTTGGGTTTGCGAGGTTGAAACTTAGCGCCTCGGTCGGGAGCGATGGCTTTCGGTTGACGCGTGCGGTGTGGATCTTTTGGTTGTGTTTCCTTGTTTCAGGCCTGTCTCAGGCTTTTCTGGTTTACTTTTTGAGTGTGATCCGGATCTGGGGGTTCTTTCGGCTTATGGGCGAAGATCTCTTGCCTGGCCGAGGGATTTTTCTTTTCCACGCGTGCGCGTTGGCGAGTACAACGGCGCACGCGGCACAGGCCGCGGTCTCTGTGCGCAAGGTCCGTCTTCCCATGTCTACTGCTCTAAATCCCATGGCGGAGAAAAGTAAACGTTCAGATTCGGTCCATCCACGCTCACTCCCTATTGCAATCCACAGTACATCCCCGCGCAGCGCGGCGCTTCCTAGATCGGTTAGGGTGTTCTTAGTATCAAGTATTAGTTTTTGGTGTGTGCTGTCGCCGAGTATGTGGGTGTGTTGTGAGCAAAAGGTGCGCACCGACTCCGAAACAGTAATGAGGGGAAGTTTCGTGCCTCCTGCCTGTTCTAGGCCGCGTATGAGATACGTGTGCATTTTTTCCATGTGAGCAAGTCCTGAGTCTAGGTAAGATCGCTCCCCTAATTCCGTCCCTACAAGATGGATAGAGGAGATCCCGAGGCTGGACACGTCGCGTAAAATGCGCCTGAGCTGAATGGGACGAGGGAACCCTATGACAAGATGAAGGGGGAAAAGGGCACAATCTTCGTATTCCAGTTTTTCAAAAACGGCTACGAGATACTTTTCTGTGGCTAGGGAGATGCGCGCAGAACCTTTCACTCCATTAATAATCCCTGCTTTGAAGCAGGCTCCCGCACTCAATTTAAGCACACGCCTGATATGGCAAAATCGACTATCCCTGAAAGAAAGTACAGCGCAACCGTGCACTACCTCTTCCTGTTCAAAGAGAACGATATTCATTTGTCATTTCTTGTGTGGGTAAGAAATGATCGATAGCTTTGATAGCAAAGAACGAGCATGGTGCCGAAAAGAAACACAAACATCCAGGTGTCAACATAGAACACTGGCCTGATGACGCGGATACCAATATCAGAAAGAATAGTGCGTCCATGTAGGACAATATCCCAGGAATTCCAGCGCAAGAAACGCCCCAGATATATACCGAATGCACAGAGATACAATTCAAATACTGAAATTATGAATGGCCTTTTAATATGAAAATCACGGGCTAATATGCTTTCAATAAGGTGAAGGCTGACAAACGCGTAGAACAAACCAGTAAAACTATAGGCGAGTAAAATAATAAGGTCATAGTAAAGCAAAAATGACTTACCCTTTCCCAAGTGGATAATATCGGTAAGGATGTACGGAGCGTTGGGGAAAAACAATAGCCAGAGCAGCATAAGGAACAGCTGTACACTGCGGACAGCGAAGCGACGCACGTGCAAGATAGCCGAGATGAGCCAGGGGATGAAGGCAAGAACCAAATTCCACACAAGGAAAGAAAGGAAATTATCCGCCGCCACACAGCGCCTTCCAAAGGAAAGAAGTAGACAAAAAACGGACATGGCACACAGAGTCCCCGTGCCCCGTATGCCAAAAAGCCTCCTTAAGCGAGAGTACATGGCGGTGAGTGTACAGAAAAACGCATAATGTGCAAAGCGGTTGTTATTGCGAGGGTGCCACCTGTTTTGAACAGGCACGATAAATCCTGTTAATGTTGTGTTTCATCCTTTCGTAGTACGAAAGGTTCTCCTCGTTTTTTTCCATAGTGTAGATGGTTTCAACTGAAGCACCAATCTCTTGCGCAAGAACGCGAGCGACTTTTTCACTAGGACCACGTTCACTAAAAATGGTCCGCACTGAGTGTTTTTTGCTAAATTCGACGAGCTCTACGAGTCTCTTGATGGAAGGTTCTTCTGTGTTAAAGACGTCCTTTATACTCTTCTGCTGGAGGTCGAAATCCCTGCACAAGTAACCAAACGCCGCATGCGTGGTCACAAAATATCGATGAGATAAGGCTGCAAACTTGGAGCGGTATTCCTTGTACAGCGCCTCAAGCCGTGCGGCCGCATTACGGGTATTCCTTTTGTAGAAGCGCGTATGCTGCGGATCCGCCTTACACAGTGCCTTTCCGATGGTACGAAGCATCGTTTGAGCGTTACATACGCTGAGCCAAACGTGAGGGTCGTACGCAGACCCGTGCGATGCATGTGCATGTGCATGTGCATGGTGCGCCGTATGCCCACGTGTGTGAGCCTTCAGCGGAACAATGCCCTGCGCAGCTTCTACGCGTATACTGCCGCTATTACGTGCAGCATGGAGTACCGAGTGTATCCAGGGTTCCATGCCAAGACCATTATACACGATGACCTTGGCATCACTAATGAAGGCCATGTGTTTTGCTTTTGGTTCAAAGTCGTGAGAGTCAACCCCATCAGGAACGATGGACACTAAATGAATTTTTTCTCCACCTACCATCTGTGTTAACTCTTTGAGAGCATTAAATGTCACCACAACAGGCAGCTTATCCGTGTGGGTTATGCGAGAAGGTGTTGATAGCGAACACGCCTGTGCAAGAAAAACCACCCCCGCAAGGGCGGCAACTACTGAGCAGCGTTGCATGATGGCTCATTTGAAGGGGCTTCCACCCCAAACGGGCGCATACTCGCACACTCTCTGCAAAATATGCAATTCCTTTTTAGGATGTTGAACGGGAATTTCTTCGAAAACCATGGTAGAGAGACAATTTGCATTGTGCAGCTGTGGTCTCTTTTTTCTCAGAGACAGTAGTGTTGCATTCATAAAAATAGAGTATAACCATGCGCATCATGGCTAGTCCCTTCGCGGTGCTTTTACAAAACGTTAGTTTCAGGTACACCGCAGACGCGCGCTTTATACTGCACGAGGTGGATCTTGCAATACCAAAAGGCGCGTACCTTTCCGTTGTAGGAGAAAATGGTAGTGGGAAAAGCACGCTTGTGAAGCTTGTCCTCAAATTACTTAAGCCGAGCACCGGTACGATCGCTCACTTTGTACAGCGTGTTGGTTCTGTTCCACAGACAAAGATGCACACGCTCTATTTTCCGCTTACGGTATATGAAATGCTTAACTCGTATCGCAGACTTCTGCGCATATCGCACAAGTGGGCTGTCGATGCTGTGCTGGAGGAGGTGGGTATGCGGGGTGCGAAAAAAAAGCTTGTGTATACCCTCTCTGGAGGAGAATTACAGAAGGTGTACATTGCGCGGAGCCTGATCGGAGATCCTGATTTGCTGGTGCTCGATGAGCTGTCAACAGGTATTGATTCTCGAGGACAGAAAGATATTTACGCTCTGCTGAAGGGATTGAACACATCACGTAACGTAACGGTTATATCGGTGGAGCATAATCTTGATGCAGCGATTACAAACTCTACGCAAATTTTTCATCTCAGCGAAGGACATGGCCATTTGTGTAATCCTCAGCAGTACGTCAGTGAGTTTTTGGATATGCAGAAAAAAGATGCGCTTGCCTGTGCGCAGTGTCGGAGTCGGTGATGTTGCAGTACGCATTTATGCGCAACGCTTTTGTTGCTTCTTTTCTCATAGCCTTGTTGTGTCCTCTTGTGGGGATACACTTAGTGCTCCGCCGTTACGCGCTCATGGGAGATGCACTTGCGCACGGTTCACTTGCAGGAGTATCTATTGCCGTTTCGTGCGGCATCCATCCAGGATGGGGATCCTTTTTTTTCACTGCCTTGGTGGGGGTTTTGATAGAGTTTTTGCGCGCCTTTTTCAAAAACCATCATGACCTGATTCTTTCAATAGTACTCTCCCTGAGTGTGGGTATTGCTGTCACGCTGTTGAGCTCTGGGCTTATCCAGGCGGATATAGACAGCTATCTGTTTGGCAGCATACTGGTTGTTTCTACATGCGATTTGTGGATCATGCTCGCACTCAGCGTGTTCTGCGTAGGTACGCTAGCGTTGCGCTACCATCAGCTGCTGTACTTGGCATTTGATGAAGAGACCGCGCGTATCTGTGGCGTCGCAGCAGACGGGATAAACTACGTCGCGTCGGTGGTAATTTCAGCGACTATAGCAGCTTCTATAAAGATTACCGGTATTTTGGTGCTGAGCTCGCTCATGACCGTACCGGTTGCGACAGCGCTACAGCTGCGGGTGGGTTTCCTGCTTACGTTGGTGGCGGCGTTTCTATTTAGTATGCTGGATACGGCGCTGGGTTTGGTCTTCTCGTATTACTTGAACGTGGCCCCAGGGGGATTCACCGCACTGGTCTCGGTGGTGGTACTGATGTTGGTTATCGCGCTCACACAGGTGGGCCGCGCCCGCACGTAACCGGCTGGACGGGGTCCCGCGGAGCCCACAACCCACCCTGAGCTGGCGACTCCAGACTGACCGATTAGCCAGTCAGACTCACACGGGACCAGGGACACCTGGCGTCAGTTACAGCTTGATTTCAGCGGCACAAGGATCCCCACGCAACACCGTGGTGCAGGCGTCAAGCGAATTGAACACCATGTTCTCTATCGCTGTTTCTGTGTAGAAGGCGATATGAGGGGTATAGATGATACGCTCATGTGCGACAAGCCGAGCATAGACCGTATCGGTAATAGGGTTGTTCCCGTTGTCTTTAGGAATATACGGACCCTCAAACTCGTACGCATCCAGTGCAGCACCTGCAATCTTGCCTTTGTCCAAGCCGTCTAAGAGCGCCTGACTGTCGATCACTGCTCCGCGTGCCGTGTTCACCAGGTACACGCCATCTTTCATCTGCGCGATTGTTTTCGCATTGATCAGGTGATGACTGTCCTTTGTCGCAGGCATGTGCAAGCTGATCACGTCGCTAGTGGACAGCAGCTCGTCCATACTCACGTAGGTTAACCATTCCTTTGCGGCATCGTTCGGGTACGGATCAAAACCAACTACCTGAGCACCAACCCCTTTGAAGAGCCTTGCTGCTGCCTGTCCAATCCTGCCCGTTCCCAAGATACCTACGCGTGAGCAGCGGAGCTCCTTCGAGAGAATTGGTTTTTGCCAGCGAAAATCACGCTTCCTTACAAAGGTTTCAATCTCGCGCGCATGTCGCGTCAGCTGCAACGCGGCGGCGAGTGCATATTCCCCGATAGCATTCGGTGAATAGGACGGTACGTTCGTCAGCCGAATGCCGTGCTTTTTCAGCAAAGTTGCATTATACATATCAAAGCCTGCGGTACGTGTGGAAAGGACTTTTAGTTTGCACGCACCCATGTAGTCATACACCTCGTCTTCCATAGCGAGAAACTGCATAACCACGAGCCCTTCATACCCCTTAAGCAACTCCTTGTTCTTTGCGGTCAACGGTTCCTCGTAAGTGTCCACGACTACCCCTGGATGGGACTGCTTCCACTTCTCCACGTAAGGGGCTTCTTCTTCTCGAAGATTAAAGACAACACACCTCATTTCGCACCTCCTTAGTAAGGCAAACAACATTCCTTACCCACGTTCTGCACGTATCTCACGCAGGACCTGGGCGGAAACACATAACATATAGGATATCTACCCTTGTTCGGGGATAAAGAGTTCTCTCCGGTAAAGTTTGAGGCGGTCAACGAGAATAAAGTCGATAAGATACGCAGCAAGGAAGGAAAGAACGAAATACACGAGGAAAAGAATACCCGCGCGCACCATAGGAGTGTACGCCATAAGCCTGTAGGCGTTGACCGGTCCAACAAGTCCAATAAAACCGAAGCCTGCGCTTGCAGGAGTACCCTGCAGATTGAAAAGCCACGCGAGCACGCCGCAAACGAGGCCATTGAGTAGGAGCGGAATATTGAGAATCGGATACCGGATCCAATTTGGCATGAGCATTTTCATCGCTCCTGCGAACACTGCCAACGGAACACCGATCTTGTTGACGCGCATGGTTCCCACAATGAGGGTCATAGCGCAGGAGGAGACGCCGATGTTTGCTGCTCCACTTGCCAGACCGGTGAGCCCCACGGCGATTCCTACCGCGACGGAAGACACAGGGGAGATGATGATGAGCGAGAAAGACATGGACAGCAGGATACTCATGAGTAATGGCTGGAGCGCGATGAACGTGGCGATAACTCTGCCGACGAAAAACGTGATCATTTTTATGTAGGGCAGGGAAAAGGAGCCGACACCCCCTGCGACAACAGCTACGATAAGGGGCAACGCGATGATGGTCAGCGAACCAAGTTTCCCCCGTAGAGCACGGACGAGTATGATTGCAAGTGCAGATATGAGCATAACATTGATGACGTCCCCGATACCGGTGATTAACCAGGCGCCATTTTGAAGCGTGACATTTCCTGAGGCAATAACAGAAACAAAGGCGAGGGTAGCCACTTCGGGCGCGGAGCAGTGAAACTGAAGTCCAACAAGGGTACCGATGAGAGCCGGTACACTGAACTGTATGGGCAGCACCACGTGGTAGAGCGCGGCGAACAGCGGCGAAAGCGGAGCAAGCGCCCTGAACAATTCCCCCGCGATAGCGGCGGGGACAAGACCGATGACGATCCCGGCAGAAGACCCGTTGAGTATTTTCATCATGAACTGCCTGGGGCTGAGGCTTTGCGTGTGCATGAGACGCTCCTTATGGAGAGACTTAAAATGGCGCGGACCGCAGCCAGTGTGAGGCAAGAGAATAAACCGCGTCAACAGTTTCATTTTGTTTTGGATGAAAAAGCGTTGCAGTCCCCACTGCGGGAGAACCCTTCCAAAAACGTGCGCACTATTCCTGATGCGGGCGATGAAAATTCCTCATTTGGGCATGCCCGTGTGATTGCGTGAACAGCAAGTGCAGTCCATAGATCATTTTGGACGTGTCGCGTACAGTCCGCGGCATGAAATATCGTGCCATTACGTACTCGTATGTTTTTGCTTTTGCCCTTTCTGCTGCGGTTTCACACACTGCACTCCCGGCGCCTCCTTCGGCAAAAAACGGAGTGCTCGATCTCCGTCAGTGGGATTTTTCCTCTGGTGATGCACTGCTTTCTCTCTCGGGAACGTGGGGGTTTCACTGGAACGAGTTACTTACTCACTCAGCTGAGCAGCCTGCTGCGTTTATGACCGTTCCCTCCCTGTGGACCAAACCGCGGGGCGCGGTTCAGATACCCGCTATTCAGGCGTATCCTCACTACGGATGTGCCACCTATACGCTGAAAATCTTGCTTCCCCCTCGCGCTCCGTCGCTTGCGCTGTCCTGCGATACGCTTAACTACGCAGCAAGAATCTACGCAAACGGGCATCTCTTAACAGAACTTGGTACCGTTGCGCGTAACCGAGCAGATGCCATCCCCTACGTCCACCCTGCCGAAGTGTGGTTGCCAACGCACGAACCTGAAATTGACGTGTGCATCCAGGTAAGCAATTACCACAGTCTAAGACCGGGCATTGTCGGTGAAGTTCACTTGGGGTCTGTTTCGCGCGTTCGTACGCGCGTGCTGCGCAAGGACGTGCTTGAGGCGATGACAATTGGTTTTGCGTTTACGATATTCGCGTATTACCTGGCAATGTTTTGTTTCCGGCGATTGTCCTCCTGCAGCAGAAAGTCTTATGCGGAGAATGAGCGGGCAGATACTGCAGGGGTGTTGGGAGTGAGCGAAAAGAGCCTGTATGTGTGCTCGCTTTTTTCGTTGCTGATTGTGGTTCGCTTGCTGCTGACGGGGAATGCGTTGCTACCACGCTTGATCACGATTGGGTGGGACCCGATGGTGCGGTTAGAATACCTGACCCTGGCGTTCTCGGGGGTGTCCTGTTTGTACTATCTTTCTACGTTGTACCCTGGGCTTGTGAATCAGAGTTTTGTGGTGGCGTTTGGTGCAGAGGGGCTTGCGTACGCGGTGATTATCCTTTTGCTTCCCCCTGCCTCTTTTGCCCGATTACTTCCCTTACAGCAACTGTTCGTATTGCTTTTGCTGGGTATTGTGCTCTGGGTGATGTGCAAAGTCTTGTACCGCAGAAAGCGTGGCGCGGTGCCTTTGAGTATGGGGGTGCTGGTGTTAGGCGTCACAGCGCTGCACGATGTGCTCCTGGCTGTAGGGGTACTGTCAGGAGCTCCCCTGTTGATTTTTGGGTTTGTTGGATTTTTGGTTACGCAAACTGCGCTCATCGAGTGGCAGGTTGTTTTGGATGGGCGGACTGCGCAGCGGCTTTCTCAGGACTTATCTTCCTCGTCGCAGCGTTTGGAGCGGTTGTTTGGTGAAGTTCGTCGCACCGCGCAGGAGTTTTCGCACAATGAACAGAATCTGACCGAGACCATGGATCGTGCAGAGCAGGTAGTGCAAGACTTGACGCGCTACACGGGTGCTGTACGCGAAGAATTAGCGGTGCAGGGGGAAGGGTTTTCTCAAACGCGTGTGGTGAATGAAGAGCTTGGTTCCTCCTTGCGAGAGTTGGATGAACAAATGGAAGCACAAGGGGAACGTGCACGAGAAGCGCTTGAGGCAGTTGAGCGTCTCGGGAGTACGGTGCACAACTTGCGGGGTAAGTTTTCTGCAGTGCACGCAGATTTTGAGGCAATTACCACGGCAAGTAAAACCGGCAAGGAATGCGTTGGCCGCATGATGGAGGTGATCGAAGAAATTACGAGTCGGTCGCGTGGTTTGGCGGTGACGAATGCGCTGGTGGTAGATATTTCAGGACGGACGAATTTACTTGCAATGAACGCAGCGATTGAGGCTGCACATGCAGGTGACGCAGGACGCGGTTTTGCGGTGGTAGCGGGGGAAATCCGCTCCCTGGCAGCGCGAACAGCAGCTGAGTCTGGTGCAACGGGAAAAATGTTAAAGGAAATAGAGGCAGTGATTGGAGAATCAGGGCACGCGTCGGCAGGAGTTGCCCAGAGTTTTACAGACATTAGAGGAAAGGTGGACGGTTTCAGCACCATCCTTGCGGATATTTCCGGTGCCGTTCAGGTGGTGGGAGAAGAAAATGAGCGTACCGTTGAGCGTATGCGCACGGTGACAGGGCAGTTATGTACGGCGCGTGAGCAGGGGAAAGTGATAGCAGAGGTATGCACGCGAGGTGCAGCTCGTGCTGAGCGGTTGACACGAGATGCGCAAAAGGTGTGCGCAGAGGTCGAGACGATGATCGGTAACGTGGAAGTGCTCACGGAAGTGGTTGCACGAACGCGGGCAGTTGAGTTGCATACGCGGGAGGTAATCACCCGCCCTGAGTGGGCTCTTGGACAGCAATATACCAACGGACGAACCTCAGTCGGAATACAGGCACGGGGGGGGGTAGGAGGAGCCTACAGGTAGCGTGAACCGCATGCTGTCTCTGAGCGTGCAGTCTCAGCGAGCGCCGGCCTCCCCCTCCCCCTATGGACTGAAGATTGACAAAAGGGTTTCGCCTGACTATGCTCGGGCGGGGGTGCGCTCATGAGTCAGGAGATCGGTATCAAGCTCGCGGACGGGTCTTTTTTCCCTCTCTTTGCTGCAGAGGGTGTGCAGCGCACAACGCTCGAGCTCGTTACCGCGAATGACCAACAGTCTCGTGCTCTTTTGAGCTTTTTTAAACGGGTTTCTCCTGGCGATGGAGAGGCGTCGGTCGCCTCTGCAGAACTTGAGCCTATGGGTGCGCTTTCGATAGACGCGTTGTCCGTTGCTGCGGCGGGGGGAGCTACTATTCGCCTCGAGGTTGAGTGTGATGGGAGTCGGTGCCGTGCGCGTGCGACGGATGTAGGTTCTGGTGCTTTTCAGGAAACCTCTTTCTCCGTGTTGGAGAGATCCTCAGGAGACGTGACACCGGATGAGCAGCCTGCTGCTCAGATCGAGCATGTCAGTTCCTTCCCTGAAGACGAGGGAGGGGACGGTTCTACCCTCACGAGGAGACGACGGATTTTGTTGGCGGTGTGCGCATTTCTCATTCTGCTCGGTGGTGTCTTGGTGGGTTGGGTTCTGTACATGCACGGCGCCTCTCGTCCTGCGGTCGTGCCGTCACAAAAAGTTGAACTGCCCAGGTCTTCTACGCATGTTGCAGCGCGTGAGCTCGAGCGTACTGCGGTTGAGGCACGTGTCGTCGATCTCCCATCTGAGACTGCTCTTCCAGAAACCCACAAGGAAAAGGACGTCCCCCCTGCGTCTCCCGGGGCTGAAACGGCTACGAGTGCAGCGGCAGAACCTGTAGAGGAGTCTGAGTCTGGATCCGTCAAGGTTGTGCGTTACACGGTCAAACGGGGGGATACGCTCTGGGATTTGGCGCGGAGTTATTACAAGACTCCGTGGCGCTACATGAGAATTGCTGAGTTTAACCGACTGAAAAACCCTGATCATATCGTTGCAGGAACCTCAATTGAAATTCCGTCACGGTAAGCATCTCGTGTGGGGAGGTGGCTTTTTCTCTCTCTTACGGGAGGGCAGGTTGTGCCTGCGCGTGTGGTGCGTGGTGTGTGTCCTTGTCTCGTGGGAGGGCACTGTGTGCGCGCGCGGCGCTAGGGAGGTTGATATCCCTCAGTTTTTGAGAGACAAAAACTACACTCCGTTTCTAAAGCCAACAGATGAGTTTCTCGAGCAGGTCGCCGCGCGGGAAGGTGCAAGTTACTTCATTGGGTTACACCTCAAGCGGGCCAAGTTTTCCGAAGAGGCTCACGAGTACTTCGTACGTGGCGCAGCGCAGGCCGCACCGTACCGCCAGTTATGTGCGCATGAGGCACACAATACAGGGAGTCCACTACAGCGTCTCGCCTTTATTGAAAAACAGCTGCATGTCCTTAATGAAGGCAGCGATGCGCGAACCAAAACGCAGCAACAGACACTTCGCCTTTTGCGTTCAAGGGTGCTCTTTGAACTCGAACGCTACTACAGTCTGAGAA
The DNA here is from genome assembly GCF_000217655.1 of Treponema paraluiscuniculi Cuniculi A. Classification (NCBI taxonomy): domain Bacteria; kingdom Pseudomonadati; phylum Spirochaetota; class Spirochaetia; order Treponematales; family Treponemataceae; genus Treponema; species Treponema paraluiscuniculi. Next base: position 51,032 of record NC_015714.1, read on the forward strand.
CGGTTGTTGAGTCTTGGTACAACGATAGGGCACTTGCGCCCCATACGAGTGCACAATTTGCTGCGCTTATTGCGGCACTGCCGGATCTGCCGCGTATCTTTAAGGAAGTACATGGTGCTCGTGTGGACGTCTTTCACAGGAATTACAAACGGGGGTGGGAGAGAGTGCGATTGTTGTTGCGCTCTTCTGCGTGGCACACGCGGTACGCTACAAATTCGGTTCTCTCCGATTTTGGGAAAGCAGCGCTTTACGGTAGTGAAAACAGTGTTAAAGCCGCGCAGGTTTTTCTTGACCATCTTGCACACCTGTCGCGCTCAACGTTGTCCAATGCGGAATTAGAGGCACGACTGCGTTTTTATTGCTATTTTTATGCGGCGCGTCTTTACTCGCGGTCCGCTTCTCACAAGAAGCAAGCGCTTCCCCTTTTCAAAAAGGCAGAGAAAGTGGCCACAAGGCGGCAAGATGCTGATAATGCCCTGTGGTATTACTTGGACGTACTGCGTGCATTGGACTTTGATTCTTTCTTTAAGATGCTTGTTGAAAGTGCACCACGTTGGCGTTCGGATTCTTGGTTTTCTGACCTTGTCGATTATGCAATTGTCCAGCTGACTACGCAGCAAGATTGGGGGCGTCTGGCTACACTGCAAGAGGTGCTGACGCATAGGGCATTACCCGAGCGCTCCGCGCGCGTTACGTATGTCCTTGCGCGTTCAGGTACGCTTTCAGAAGAGAGTGCGCGCCGCGCTTACCGTACCATCTTCGAAACTGCGCATTCTTCCCTTTACTATCGTGTTCTTGCTGCATGTGCATTGGGCATTCCTCTGGAAGAGGCTTTGTATAAGGTGCGGAGTAAGAGAACACCGCATCCTTTTCTTACCCCCGATGAGTCGCGTGCTATTCTCCAAGGTTATGTCGACTATCACTTGGACGATATGTTCTACCAAGCTATGGTACAGTTCTATCCTGACATTCCTCTCCACCTTGCAGAGCATTTTGCGGACGCACACATACAAAGATCACGATGGTCCGATGCCGTGCGCATTCAGTCGTACGCAATACGCTCTCACGGTGCGCGCTATTCTGTAGAACACTTGAAGATTGCGTACCCGCGTCCGTGGCTTGACGTCATACAAGGCTATGCAGGGAAGTATCATATTGAGGAGTATCTGCTGTTTGCGCTCATCCGGAGTGAAAGTCTGTTTCAGCCGCAGGTTATCTCTCGGGCGGGCGCTGTAGGTCTTGCTCAATTGATGAGGCCAACCGCTTCAGATATCGCTCGTAAGCTCAATATCGACACCTATGACTTAACTGACCCGGATATCAATGTTAGATTCGGCAGTCTGTTCTTTTCAGATCTCATTCGTCGCTTTGATGGCTCCGTGTTCTGTGCCCTGTTCTCCTACAATGCGGGACCGTCGCGCGTCCGCAAATGGAAAAAACAGAGGGGAAGCCTGCCCGATGATCTGTTCCTCGAAACCCTGCCTCTTGCAGAACCTCGGGAGTACGGGAGGAAGATCCTATCCGCAGCGGTGATGTACGGGTACCTTTATTATCAGAAACAGGCTTCAGATGTTGTGTGTGCGTTGCTTCCTGAATTCTGTCGTGCTTCCTGATTGAAGCCTTTTGCACCTTTCTTCTATAATCCGCTGCCCATGGGTTTCAGATTTTCTGACTATGACGTTATCGTCGTCGGTGGTGGACACGCAGGTGCCGAAGCGGCGCTGGCCGCTGCCCGTATGGGGGAGCACACGTTACTCATCACTCAGACAATCGATAGTATCGGCAGGCTCTCATGTAATCCTTCCATTGGAGGGATTTCCAAGGGGAATATTGTAAGAGAAATCGATGCACTCGGCGGAGAGATGGGAAAGTTTGCGGATGCATGCATGATTCAGTATCGACTGCTCAACAAAAGCCGGGGCCCTGCAGTGCAGGCGCCGCGTATCCAAGCAGATAAGTTTTTGTATGCCCAGAAGGTGAAGCATACGTTGGAATGTACGCAGCATCTTCACCTGTATCAGGACACAGTGGTAGACGTTGTGTGTTCCAATACCACTGATGCAGGATATGTAGCGTATGGGGCAGCGCATGCGGTAGTTACCGCACGCGGCAGACACATCTCTGCACGCGCGGTGGTACTGACTACGGGGACCTTTATGGAAGGGCGTGTGTATATTGGGGAATATGAGGCACCTGAAGGCCGATTAGGGGAACATGCTGCTGAAGGGCTGGGAGCTGCGCTGAGAAAAAAAGGGTTTCAGATGGGACGGCTGAAGACGGGTACGCCCGCGCGCGTACTACGAAAATCTGTAGATCTTTCGGTAATGGAAAAGCAAGAAGCCGACGCTATCATGCGTCCTTTTTCCTTTGCTCACGTGGAAATCAATCGTCCACATGCGGATTGTTATATTAATTACACCAATGAGAGAACGCATCAGCTCATCCGTGAGAATTTTCATCGTTCTCCATTCTTTTCTGGCAGAATAAAGGCGGTAGGGACACGATATTGTCCGTCTATCGAAGATAAAGTGAGGAAGTTCCCCGACAGGATACGTCACCAGCTGTACATAGAACCGGAAGGATTAGGTACGGAAGAGTTATATATAAACGGGCTTTCATCCTGTTTGCCAGAGGATATACAGGACGAAATGATCCGCACTATCCCTGGTATGGAACGCGCGGTTATTACGCGTCCTGCGTACGCGGTGGATTATGCGGTGCTATTCCCTGTACAACTTGGTATTGATTTGCAAACAAAAAGGGTGAGCGGGCTCTTTTCTGCAGGTCAGATTAACGGAACATCCGGCTATGAAGAAGCTGGAGGTCAGGGTATTATCGCTGGGATTAACGCTGCGCTGTACGCGCGCAGTACTAAAACCAAAGAGGAGTATCATCCATTTGTTCTGAAACGCGACGAAGCATATATTGGCGTCATGATAGATGATCTTGTAACACAAGGAATAGACGAACCCTATCGGATGTTTACCGCGCGTGCGGAGTATCGTTTGAAACTCCGTCACGATACTGCGGATGAACGCCTTACAGAAAAGGCTTACGCCATTGGGCTGCAGAAGAAATCTGCTGTAGAAACGTTGCAAAAAAAGATGCGTACGAAGCACGAGATCTTGCATCTGCTTCAGACCAACAAAGTTAGTCTTACCCATGCAAACGCATATGTTCAGCTGAAGCCGCATATAGGTAAATCGTTTGCAGCTACACTACGTGATCCGGTAATACCTCTTGGGCTTATCGCTTCGCTGAACGAGCAGATAGCGCGGTTCCCTTTGGAAGTGTTCCAGTCGGTTGGGGTGGAGATACGCTACGAACACTACGTCGCTGCACAGGATCAAAGAATTGCACAAGTGGAGAAAATGGAAGGAATAAAGATTCCAGCGCATTTCGATTACGCGCGTATATCAGGTCTCTCTGTAGAATCCCGTACACGATTGGAACACGTTCGCCCGGACACTATCGGGCAGGTTGGGAGAATGCGCGGAATCAGACCCTCTGACGTAATGCTGTTGCTCGCCCACTTAAAGCGGTAGCAGCTACCGCAGAGATAGAAGAACCGCCTTGTTAGGCAGGTGTTTGTACGTACTTTTAACGCACAGCAAGGAGCGCTTCGGCGTGAAGTTCGGTGATAAGGCCACAGGAAACCATATCAAACAATTGTTCGCTATTTGTTTTTCCAAAAAAGAGAAGATCGTCAGTTCCTAACCCAACACGGACCCCTGCATCCATCATTTTTTTTATAGGATGTTTTTCTAGGCATTCCACCGCGTTGAGCATGACATTACTGGTTGGACATACGTTACAGCGAACTTTTCTTTCAGCTAGAAACCGCAAAACGTTCTCGTCAGTAGCGGCTCCGATGCCATGTTGGACTTCGTCCAGGTTAAATATTTCGACAAAGTGCCGTACCGATTGCGCATCAGAGAACTCGCCTACGTGGGCTTTCTTTTTTAAGTGATACTTCTCGGCCAGTTTAAAAATATAGATGAAATCTTCGATTCCTTCGGAAATCTCTGGACCGTAGAGGTCAATATTTTCGAAGATACCGCTTCGCATCATGGGCTCAGCCCACTGTTCTACGAAGCTGCGCTCTCGTATTTTGGAGATACCGAGCTCAAAGTGAAGGGTAACATTGCGCTTGTAGCGTCGATGCAGATCGCTTAAATCACATAAGAAATGATCCAAATTTTCTTCATAATGGGTGACAAAGCCAATATCAACTGATGTCTCCATTACGACGACATTGTCCGCAATGGCATCCTCTATGGACATGGTAAACAAATTCAACACGTCTTGCGCAGTTTTACACTGAGGACGCGTGTACTCACCAATAATTTCATGCATTTCGTCGAGCCCGCGCATTTTACGTGGAAAGTTTGGAATGACTACTCCTGACCATTGCTTATATCGTTCGTATTTCATACTCAAATTCAGATGCGTGTGCACATCTGCTTTTGGCTGTGATCGATAATATTCAAGACTCCTCATTCTGCATCCTCTTGCGTAAAACAATAGATAATGTCGAGCAATGCTATGCTTTTAACGGGTATACCTGTTTCTTATATTCAATGGAGACTTATAAAAAATCAAGTATTACCAAACGTTCTGCATTTACGAAAATTTCCTAGAGGAGGTGGGCTAAGTAATGGTATTGGGCAGGGAAACCTGCGAGTGTGTTCTATACGACGGGACAAAGACAATCAGCAGCACGAACAGATCAACGTCCCCTTGCTAACAAACCCCACCACGCTCACATCGGTTGTACACGCGAACACACTGCACATGTGAGTGTGGTGTTACGAGTGGGTGCAGCGACTTAGGTGCGCCACACAGGCTACGTGTGTAACGATCATTCCTCAAACGTCAAACAACAGCGCAATCGTCCGCAACGACCCATCATCTGGGTTGAACGAAATAATAGATTTTTTTCCTTTACCATTTTTACCGAGACTGGACGCAACCTGCTGAACACTGAGCAACAACATAGCGCGCGCCCGCAGCAGTCAATTCCGCCTACTATCCGCGCTTCTTCCCGTTCATTTATCTGTCGCAGTTCGACTCTCGTACCAAATGTAGCTCCTAAGTCTCTAACTAATTCTCTGAAATCAACACGTGCTGGCGCACTGTATAGAAATACCACGCGTGCTTCTTCTAAAGGATAGTGACAGCAAATACATTTCATCTCAAGTTGATAGTGCTCAATGCGATCCCGAAAAATCATTTCCGCAGCACGTTCCTTTTCCCTATGTGTATGCCATGTGCACAAATCTTGGTCTGATGCAACACGTACCACACTCGCGATATCGGTTTGTACCGGTGTGCGTATACGCCCTACGCACCGAGCAATGTCGTTGCCATAACGCGTGGGTACCACGACAAAAGTGTGCACGCGTAGCGCCGCGTGAAAACGCGCATATAACACTTCGCGGGAGTACTCAAGACGCAACTGATATAAAAACTCTCCTTCCTCCTCCATGGGCTGCGGCGGAAAGGCAGGGGTGGAAGCACACGCCGTGCAGCGGTCAGCATTTGGGCTCAGTTTAGGTATCATGATAAGTTTCCTTAGTGCTAGATCAGTAGGTCCACGAGCATACCGTAGATTTCCTCCGTTTTCTGTAAAACCGTAAGTTGATCTACCTGGTGAGACATGAGCTCCCTTACAAAGGAAGCCAGCTTTTGGTCAATGACCTTTATTTTTGTAAATATTACCGTATCAGGCATACCTGTTCCCCTGTCTATCCTGATACTGCTTTTTGACTCAGTGGTGTAATTGTGCTTAATCGCGTATTGGACAAATTCTTTGACCGCCTGTTTATATGCGGCGATGGTTTCTAGCGTGCGCGTGTTTTTTAATATATCCCCTGTGGAGCATAGGCGATCTTGCAGATACGCCAACCGTGTCTGATGTTCTTCGTGAACAAGAGACGGATCCTGCACTGCAGAGTGCGGATCCGTCTTAGGATATAGGAGGGAGAGAAAGCGCGCAGCCTGCAGGGGCCGTTTTTCTTTTGACTTTTTTTTGGCTCTCTCAGGAGGAGCGAATGCGGACAGTAAAGACGTAGAGTCAGAATTTCCTACGCGATATCCCATCCGCTTTATCCTGACTTGCTGTACTTGTTGTATCCAAACGCAGACGTATGAATACTTTTACGACCGAGATAGGCCTTGAGCACTTTGTTGAATCCCTCTTGATCTGCCACTGCATAGCAAAAACCATCCAAAAAAGCTTGCTCGTCCACTACAATTTTTCGGGTAAGCACTGCGCCCAGAATAACTCCAGAAGGGAGCACCTGCACCGCCTCTGACGCAACGATATCTCCTTCCACCATTCCTCCTACGATGATGCTCCCTACCCGTATGACGCCGCGGACACGCGCGCGCTTCCCGATTACCACGTGCCCTGTAGTGATAACGTCCCCATCGACATCCCCTTCAATGCGAACTGAACCGGGGACAACAACGTTCCCGCTGATACGGGAGCCTGCACCAATAAGCGTGTTCATGGAGCGACGCTCAATCTTTGCCATGTATTCCATCCTGTTGAGACACTATCCTGCCCCTGCAGTTTTGACGTTGAGGTATTTACCAGGATCGACAACGTCAGAGCCGATATGTATTTCATAGTGCAGATGTGGACCAGTCGCTACACCTGTGGCGCCGATATAACCGATGATTTGTCCTTGTCGGATGTGCTGCCCACGGGTGACGGTGTAGGATTGCATGTGCGCGTAGCGGGTATAAAACCCATGTTTGTGCTTGATAATAACGTAGTTTCCCCAACCCGAATCGTATTCTACCGTCACCACATGTCCGTCTGCAGTGGCAACGATAGGATCCCCTGAACGGTGAGTGGATAGATCAATACCCTTGTGTACATACCACTGCCCTGTAAATGGATGTCGGTTCTTGCCAAATGCCATGGAAATGTGACCTACGCCTCCCTTTATGGGCCACAGGCTGGGAATGTCAGAAAAAAGTGCTGTTTGCGAATTGAGCAACTTTCCTATCTCCCGTACTGGCTGTACAGAGTTCTGAAAATAGGCGGCTATGCGCCGCAGTTCCTGTGGCTCCGACCCAACGCCCTGCACGTTTTTGCCATGCTGTTCTGTCACTCCAACGTTTCCCTTTTGTGCTCCGTCCTTTGCTGACGCATCATCCGGCTCGTTAGACTGATTTGTGTCGGATACACTTCGTACTGGTTTTTCTGCCCCAGATTGGAGCCCACTGAGGCCAACCTGAGAGAAAGTTTGGGAAAGGGAAGTCTGGAACGCCTTAGAAGTGCGAATAAGTTCTGCTGCTTCTTGGCGCAGGAGTGCAAGGTGCACCCGCGTTCTGTCCACCTCTGCGCGGACCGCCGCCAGGCGACGTGCGGAGGTGACAGACTGATGGGCAAACCAAAAAAAAGAAGCCAACACGCCAACACCGCACAGAAGAACGCACAAGAGCGTGCGAGCGGTAGTACAGAAAGTCCGGGCCGCACACTGAGAGTGTGGTACTAACATGACGGTGAGTTCTGCACGGCCTGCGGCGCCCAGGCGCGCTGCGGCTTCGCGTACAAGCCGCGCACAACGCGTACACCGGTCAATACAAAAACGAACGAACGCGTACTCAATACGCTTGTATCTTCGGATGCGTGCCATGCGCAAGACCTCTCCGGGGAAAACGGTATCACCGCGGTTAGATACTGTCAAACCGTGGAACTACGGGACGGTCTGAGCACGAGGACGCGGGCACCCAACCCAAGCTTCGGTTCTACTTGCTCTTTTCTTTAAAGAGGACCAAGAGGGCACACGAGCCCCAACCCTGGCCAGGAGCGAGCACTGGCTTGGCCCCCGCGCTGAGGGAAAAGCGGGAGGACTTTTCCGTGCTGCTATAGCTGATTGTTGATATCGGCCAACGTTTTGCGCAGGGCAGGGTTCTGCGCGTAGTAGTGCTGCTCGAGCTCCGCTGCAGTAAGCCCAGAGAGCTCGTGGCTCATGTAGTGGAACCACTCGTTATCTGCCTCGCTACGTACCTCGTGCTTGATGCACCAGTAGTCCGGCAACACCGGGGGCTGTTTTTCTCCCACGAATACTTTGTAATTGAAGACAGCCACGCGGATGTCGCCACGCGCAAGGCCCTTTTGCATAAGCAGGGAAGCGATGTAGTTGATGGTTGCGCCTGAATCGAAGATATCATCTACGATGAGCACCTTATCCCCGACGCGTAGGTACTCAGGAGGGTAGGTCCAGCCATCTACGCTGATGACGCGCCGCTTACGCAAATCACAGTGCGAGTGAGCAACTACCGCTGCGTACAGGATAGGAGGCTCTGCCTTGTACGCGATGGTTAAATACTCATTGAGCACGTTACCCAGATATACTCCACCCCGTATGGGGACGTACATAACCGTTGGCACGAACCTGTCTGCCACGATGCGCCGGGCCATACTGAAACCCTCATCACGGATCACGTTGTACGGAATAAATCGCTTTTTCACGTTAGCCTCTCCTGCATGAGCACGAAAACACCCTACATCTAATGCTTTTTTAGCATCATGGCAAGCTCTTTTTCTATTCGTGTCGTGGCCTGGAACTGTCTTTGTTGAAAGCTTCGCCTGAATATTTTATGCTCCTGCGCGAGGGTCTCCCGTGATAGAAAAGTTGGAAGAACTGCGCGCTCAGTGGAGAAAACTACAGCAGGAAGTGGAGAATCCTTCGCTTTTCTCTTCCACTCAGAGTTATCGTGAACGTATGCGCGATCACGCCTATCTTTCCAAACTGATGGAAGAGTATGATCGCTATTTGCTTACTGAGAAGCAGTTGGAAGACGCGCACGTTCTCATCCAAGATGAGTCGGATGCTGATTTTAAGGACGTTATTCGGCAAGAGATCCGTACACTTGAAGCTGCACTGCACACGAGTCAAAAGCGACTAAAGACGCTGCTTATTCCCCCCGACCCTTTGCAAGAGAAGAATATTATCATGGAAATTCGCGGCGGTACCGGCGGTGATGAAGCAGCGCTCTTTGCTGCAGATCTATTTAGAATGTACACGCACTACGCTGAGTCAAAACAATGGCGCTATGAAGTCCTTGCAGTGAGCGAAACAGAGTTGGGAGGATTTAAGGAAATTACGTTCTCTATCTCGGGGCGCGATGTGTATGGCAGTTTACGTTATGAATCGGGTGTGCATCGCGTTCAACGTGTCCCTAGCACTGAAGCGTCGGGGCGCATCCATACCAGTGCGGTTACCGTTGCAGTGCTGCCTGAGATGGAAGAGACTGAAGTGGACATTCGTGCTGAGGACGTGCGTGTTGATGTCATGCGTGCAAGTGGTCCTGGTGGGCAGTGTGTCAACACCACTGATTCTGCGGTGCGTCTTACACATCTACCTACGGGCATTGTCGTTGTCTGTCAGGACGAGAAGAGTCAAATCAAAAACAAAGCCAAGGCCATGCGTGTATTGCGCAGCAGAGTGTATGATTTAGAGGAATCGAAGCGCCAGGTTGCCCGTGCAAGGGAACGCAAAAGTCAAGTTGGTTCAGGGGATCGTTCCGAGCGCATTCGCACGTATAATTTTCCTCAGAACCGTGTTACGGATCATCGCGTGCGTGTTACGCTCTACAAGCTAGATGCAGTGATGCAGGGTGCGTTGGATGACATTATCGAGCCATTGTGTATTGCGTCTCGAGAGAGTGTAATCTAGTGCAAGAACTCTGTACGATTCGACAGGCGCGTATGTACGCGCGAGCGTTGTTTCAAGACGCCCCCTGTTTGCGCGGACAGAACACACCGCTTTTAGATGCAGACCTTATTCTGTCGAAGTTGCTTGCGAAGCCGCGTGCGTGGATTCTCGCCCACCAGCAGGATGAGATTGCCTCCGTTGCACACGAGTTTAAGCGTCTCGTGCATCTTCGTTGTAGGGGACGTGCGTTGGCGTATCTGACTCGAGAAAAAGAGTTTTTTGGTCTGAGATTCCGTGTCACCCGTGCTACGCTTATCCCTAAACCGGATACCGAATTGCTTGTAGAAAGTGTCCTGGCGCACGTTGAGTCCCAAATGATGAAGCCGCGTTCAGTATCTGTGCATAAAGACACAAGTGCACTGCCTGTCTTGAAGATATTCGAGGCGTGTACGGGATGCGGGTGTATTGCCATTGCACTTATGCATATGTTGCGTGCGCGTGGCACGCCACCTCTCTATGTCATTTCATCCGACATTTGCATGCGGGCCCTTGCCGTAGCGCGGTATAACGCGCGCCGACTCTTGGATGTATCTGCAAATTCGCGCGTACGTTTCGTGCACGCAGATGTGCGTGCTCCTATTCCGTTCTTTTCTCCTTCTGAAGGCACGGACGTGGTACAGGAGCGCGGGGTGTGCGTTCCGTATGATGTGATATGTGCAAATCCGCCTTACGTACCGAGTGCGCAAGCGCGCGCGCTGTTGCAGGACGGGAGAGGGGAGCCTCTCGGTGCCTTGGACGGGGGTGCGGATGGGCTAGACTTGGTTCGCGCATTCGCACACCACAGTGCCGCAGCGCTAAAGGAAGGCGGGTGCGTGTTTTGCGAGGTCGGCTCAAACCACGCACAACGTGCAGCGCGCATCTTCCAGGCAGCAGGGTTTGCCACGGTGAAAATTTCAAAAGATCTCTCCGGGAAAGAGCGCCTGATTAGCGGGATCCTGCGCTCGCAGTCTAGAGCTGTAACAGCGCGCCGAGTGGCTAGGGTGAAACACGGCGACTGAGTGGTTATCCTGGCGTTCGCAGGCGGATGTCCGCGCCGCGTTGGCCGACAGGCTGAGTGCATGAAGGAGTTAGAGATCATCCACCATTGCGGATGACTTCGCGTACGCGGTTGATTTTGCTTCAAAAAAATCGGTTTTAATCAAGTTTGCGTTGCTGTACTGACTTACCCAGCTCATCGATTCTGGTTCTACACGGTGCCCCTCGTACAAGGGCTCAAAGCCTAAATTTTCGCAACGAAGATTACCCAAATACCGGATATAGTCTGCCACCATGTGGCGATTTAGTCCAGGGATCTGATCCCCAATGACATAATCCCCCCACTTAATTTCTTGTTCGCATCCTTCGCGAATCATATCGCGAAATAAGCGTACATTGCGTGCAGTGAACACCTGTGGCTCTTCCTTTTGCAGTTCTTGAATAATGGATCGAAAAAGCCACAGGTGTGTGTTTTCATCGCGGTTGATATAACGAATTTCCTGCACCGAGCCGGGCATCTTATTATTACGCCCCAAGTTATAGAAGAACATAAAACCTGAATAGAAATAAATTCCTTCCAAAACATAATTCGCAATTGCTACCTTCAGCAGTGCGAGTACGCTTTTGTCATCTTGAAACTCGTTGTACAAGTTGCCAATGAATTTATTGCGCGCAAGCAGATGCTCGTCGTCCTTCCACTGGTATAGAATGTCATTGCGTTCTTCGGGGGAGCAAATGGTGTCCAGCATGTAACTGTAACTCTGCGAATGCACAGCCTCTTGGAAAGCCTGAATGGTTAGGCACAGGTTAATCTCATTTGCGGTAATGTACTGACCAATATTTGGCAGATTCGCAGTCTGGATGCTATCTAGGAAAATAAGGAAGGAGAGGATTTTATCGTACGCGGTTTTCTCGATAGCGGATAGATTACGATAATCTTGCACGTCACTGCTCATGTTGATTTCTTCGGGGATCCAGAAGTTGTTCATTGCCTGCCGATACCACTCGCTGACCCAGGGATACTTCATATTGTTAAAGTCGTTGAGATTGGTAGTGTTCCCCCCGACCATGCGTCGCTTATGAAGTTCAATGTCTCCTGCCTCATTAAACAGCGCGCGTCTTTGCAGTATCGTTGAACTTTCCATCATGATGAAACCTCCTCCTGAGTGCGGGCACAGGGTAGTATACTTGATGGACTTTGAATTCTCAATTGCGGCGGGCGTAAAAATGTCTGTCTGCAGGGCTCTGTGTCTTGTGTGGTGGTCCCTGTTTTGTGGGTAGGTTTGGGGAAACCTAACAGAGACGTAGGAAATCCGTTATGCTCGAGCACATGAAGCATGAACAAGCACGAAGTCAGCTATCACACGAGCCTCCTAAGCGGCGCCGAGCCTCTCTGACCGTCTGCGGCCTGCGTGCTGTGGAAACGCTTGGCAGCATACATCCAGAGAAAATTCATCGGTTCTTTTTTACCCCTGTGCGTGCGAAACGCTTCGGACCCCTGTGTGCATACCTTGCTGCACGAAAGAGGCTCTACCGTAGCGTTAATACGCAGGAACTTGAGCGATTGACGCAATCCGTTCACCATCAGGGGGTTGCTGCTACCATAGACGAGCCGCGCTTTCCAGCCGTGACTCATTCTCAGGTTGAATTTTGGGTACAACGGCGTGAGTTTGTTGTGTTACTCGATCGCGTAGGAGATGCCCACAATCTGGGGGCGATTATACGTAGTGCTGCTTTTTTTGGAGTGCACTCACTGGTGGTGAGTGACTGTCGACAGCAGGCGCAGGTTACAAGCGCAACATATCGGGTTGCGCAGGGAGGAATGGAGTTTGTGCAATTGTTGCGCTGTACAAATGCGCAGGAGGTATTGGAAATGTGTGCGGGTAAAATGACCCGTGTGGGAGCCTCCCCTCATGCGTTCAGATCGCTTACACGGCTTTCAAACATACTCTCGCCTGAAGAAGCGGTAATATTAGTACTGGGAAACGAGGAGACAGGGCTTTCTGAGCATTTGACTGCGCATTGCGATCATCTCTGTCGGATTGCAGGCAGTGGTCAGGTGGAAAGTCTAAATGTTGCGCAAGCGGGTGCGCTTTTTTTGTCCACTATCGTACAGTTGCGTCAATCTCCTCAGGACTACACGCAGGGACATCGGGCCACGCCACGTGCACAAGAGCGTGTGCACCGCTGTGGGCAATTAGAGGAAAAGGGGCAGAAAAATGGAGCACGTGTTCTTATTCCCCGCTCGGGGGCGCGTGCCAATTCCCGTGAAAGTTGAGAGTAGGGAAAGTAGACGGGTGTGAGGTATGGAACCTACAGCGCAATTGGTTTTGCAGTGCGTGTTGACGTGCGTCCGCGTGTGCCTCTGAGAACGCAGCCTGCTCTGTTGTCGCGTAGGAAAGCTTGTAAAGAGCTTGCACAAAGCGTCTTTTTTTTTTACCCTCGCCCCCGTTCGCCTGAATCCATCACGTAGGAGTTGCCCGCATGAATCAGATCCGCCTGTTTGCCCAGAGTGCGCTTGTGAGCGTCATGGGTATGGGGATGGTTTTTGCCTTCCTCCTTTTGCTCATATGCGTTGTGCGCTGTGTGGGCGCGCTCGTCTCTTCTTTCGGCTGGGATCGCGGTCCTGACGAAGGTGTCGGCGCCGCAGACCCTGCAGGAGGAGCGCTCGCCGCGGCTATCGCAGTCGCCGTTCATGAGAAGGCAAGGAGTACTTCATGAGTATCCCGGTTCGCATTAGCGAAATGGTCCTACGTGATGCGCATCAGTCTTTGCACGCTACGCGCATGACTACCGAAGACATGCTCCCTATTTGTGACAAGCTAGATCGCGTTGGGTATTGGAGTTTGGAGGCGTGGGGAGGCGCCACGTACGACGCCTGCATTCGCTTTCTAAATGAGGATCCCTGGGAGCGTTTGCGTGCTCTCAAAGCTCGGTTACCTAAGACCCCTATTATGATGCTTTTGCGTGGGCAAAATTTGCTAGGCTACCGGCATTACGCGGATGACGTTGTAGATGCGTTCGTAGAGGCCGCTGCACGCAACGGCGTTGATGTGTTCCGCATCTTCGATGCACTTAATGACCCACGTAACCTCAGTCAGGCTGCGCGTGCTGCAAAGAAAACAGGCAAGCATGTGCAGATGGCTATCTCTTACGCTACCACACCCTATCATACCGCAGAGAAGTACGTAGAGTTAGCAAAGGAGTATGCGCGCTTCGGTGCGGATTCTATTTGCATTAAGGATATGTCGGGGTTGCTGACCCCGTACGGGGCGTACGATCTGGTTTCTGCCATTAAAAAGAGTGTCGATTTGCCCGTTGAGTTGCACACCCACGCCACTACCGGTATGTCTGTTGCAACCCTGGTGAAGGCGGCAGAAGCAGGCGTTGATGTAATTGACACTGCCATTGCTTCTATGTCCATGGGTACTTCCCACAGCCCTACAGAGACTTTAGTGGAAATCCTACGGCACACGGGCCGTGACTCAGGGCTCGACATAAATCTCCTGCTAGAAATAGCAGCCTACTTCCGTCAGGTACGGAAGTGCTATGCCCAGTTTGAGTCTAGTTTTCTGGGTGCAGACACGCGTATCCTCGTGTCCCAGGTGCCTGGGGGTATGCTTTCCAATTTAGAAAACCAGTTGCGTGAGCAGGGAGCCCTGGATAAGATGGACCAGGTTCTTAAGGAAATTCCCCTGGTACAGAAGGACTGCGGTTATATCCCGCTTGTGACTCCTACGAGTCAGATTGTAGGTACGCAGTCAGTATTGAACGTGCTGTTTGGCCGGTACCACCGGCTTACTGCCGAGACAAGGCGTCTGCTCACGGGTCAGTATGGCCGGACTCCCGCCTCCTGTGATGCAGGTTTGGTGGAGCGGGCCTTGAAGGAAGAAAAGTTATCGCAGTCGCTTGTCTGCCGCCCAGCGGATGCCTTGCCTCATGAGCTTGATCGCATGAGGTCTGAGGCGCGCGCCGCAGGCGCACAGGATACCATTGAGGATGTGCTCACGTATGCTATGTTTCCCAAGATCGCTCCCACATTCTTTGCTTCCCGTGCGCAAGGGCCTATTTCGTTCAGAGGAAAGGGGCAGGGGCAAAAACAAAGGGGTGAGAGTGCAGGGTCGGTAGCTTCTTATGTGGCTACCGTAAATGGTACTGCGTACGCAGTTGTGCAGGAAGGCGCTGTTCTCCGGGTAAATGGTACTCCCTACACCGTTAGGGTTGAGGCAGGCCCGTCCGTTGCTTCGGGTACGTCGCAGGGTACCGTGACTACGGCAAAGGTTGGGGCGTGTACTACGCTACCCGCGCCGGTCGCAGGTAGCGTAGTTAAACACACCGTGCAAGATGGAGCTACGGTAAATTCGGGGGAGACGGTGCTCATGGTGGAGTCCATGAAGATGGAACTTGAAGTGAAGGCCACCGCTGCTGGTACTATCCATTTCCTAATAGCGCCTGGCGCGCATGTCAGTGCGGGGCAAGTCTTAGCAGAAATTCGCTAGAGGATGTGACCATGAATACGCGTTTACCCCTTCGAGTACTCCAGTGCGTGTTGGTGGGATTGCTTGTGTGCGGGCCCCTGTGTGCAGCTACGCGCCGCCCGGTACGTGCTTCTGCGCCGGTGCCTATGGTACAGAGTTGTAAAGACACGGGGGCACGATGTGCGCCGGCGTCGTCCATGCGTGAGGACATGCGTGCGTCACACGGAGCTGCGCCGCTTCTCTCTGTAAGGAAATTTTTACTCAATACGTGGCATAGTACCGGTCTCTACGCTTTCTTTCATGGCGTAACACAGGTGCCGGATCTTGCAAATCCGCAGCGAACACACAGCGTGTTCGGTTATCAACAGGCGTTGCTGCTCGTGGTTGGTCTGCTCATCATTTATCTCGGTGCTGCTCAGGGCTTTGAGCCGCTGCTGCTCATTCCTATTGGCTTTGGTACTGTCTTCGTCAACATCCCTGGTGCGGGCATGTATAGTGAGCATGGTATGCTCAAACTCATTTACGATGCTGGGGTGGGGAATGAGTTTTTCCCTATGCTCATTTTTATGGGTATCGGTGCACTTACCGATTTTGGACCACTGATTGCGAATCCTAAAATGGCAGTCCTTGGTGCCGCTGCCCAGTTAGGGGTGTTCCTTACTCTCTTTGGGGTTGCGGCGTTGAACTTTGTACCCGGGATCCGCTACTCCATCCTGGATGCCTGCGCCATTGCCATTATCGGTGGGGCGGACGGGCCAACTTCCATCTACGTATCTGCGAAGCTTGCTCCCGAACTCATGGCCGTTATCGCGGTGGCGGCATATTCGTATATGGCTCTTGTACCTATTATTCAGCCTCCGCTTATGCGCCTGTTAACTACCAGAAAAGAACGTCTTATTAGGATGAAACAGCTGCGTCCTGTTTCGCGGATAGAGAGAGTACTCTTTCCGCTTGTCTTGCTCTTGCTCTCGGTGCTGCTCATTCCTGCGGCTTCCCCACTCATCGGTATGATCGCCTTCGGGAACTTTGTTAAGGAATGCGGTGTTGTGGAGCGGTTGTCTAAGACGATGGCTAATGAGCTTTTGAACATCGTGTCGATCTTGCTGTCTTTGGGTGTTGGTTCTCAGATGACACCCGATAAGATTATGAACCCCAATGCCTTGGGCATTATCGTGTTGGGACTCGTTGCCTTTTCTGTCGCAACCGCAGGGGGAGTATTCATGGCAAAGTTAATGAATTTGTTTTTGAGCGAGAAAATTAATCCACTTATCGGTTCCGCAGGGGTGAGTGCTGTTCCTATGGCCGCGCGTGTTTCTAATAAGGTGGGGCTAGAGGAGGATCCTTCTAACTTCTTGCTTATGCACGCGATGGGTCCTAACGTGGCTGGTGTCATTGGGACCGCGATAGCCGCAGGGGTGTTCATCTCGGCCTACGGAGGGTAGGGAGGAAGAGTAACCGCGGGGTTTTGCCGCTTAGGTACCCTTTCCTCCGTGCGCGGGCACACCCTCTCAGGTGGCTAGGGGCTTTTGCAGACGAAGCGGGTAAAGCTCGCTTGGAATTCGAGCTCAACTGTCCCAATGGGGCCGTTGCGTTGCTTCGCTAAAATGAGTTGAGTCTCGGTTTCGTTGCGGTCGCGGTGTAGAAACATGACTACGTCGGCGTCCTGCTCAATTGCCCCCGAACCACGAATGTCCGCCAGGTTTGGCGCAGAGCCCTCTGCCGGTCGACCGACTTGCGAAAGTGCTACGATGGGGATGTCTAGCTCGCGCGCGAGGCTTTTTAGTGATTGGGAGATCGCTGCAAATTGTTCGTAGCGGGGCGCAAAGGGATTGTCTGCTACGATAAGTCCCAAGTAGTCGACAAAAATAATCTGGATCTTTTCTTGTACGCATAATCGACGAGCCACGGCACGGAGATCCAGTAGCTTCATGTTTGGCACATCCACGATGTAAAGTGGGGCGTCGTACATCTCTCCTGCGGCGTTTTGGATGCGCCCGAAATCGGAAAGTTGTAAAAGCCCTTTGCGCAGGTTCGTCGCGGATACTCCTGACTCTGCGGCGATAAGTCGCTGCATCAGAAGCAAATTAGACATTTCCAGAGAAAAAAAGGCGGTTGGAATACGTTGCCTTATGGCAATGTTCGAGGCCATAGTCATGGCGAGCGCAGTTTTCCCCATAGAAGGACGCGCACCTATGACAATAAGCTCGGAGTTCTGGAATCCACCGGTAAGATTATCCAGAGCCGTTAGGCCGGTGGCAATTCCGACCAGATCGCTTTGATTTCGGTAACGAGTCTCAATGGTATTGACCAAATCAGGAATGAGGTTTTTCAGCAATTTGAAGGTTGCTACTCTCCTTGCATTTGTTAGGTCATAGATTTCTCTTTGTGCTGTTTCGAGTACGATGTTGCCCGACACGGTGTCATTGAATGCCTCTGCGGTGATAATGCGGGCTACTTTTAGTAGCGACCGGCGCATGGCAGCGTCGCAAACGATGCGTGTGTAGTATTCAATATTCGCGGCGCTTGGGACCGCATCGGTGAGAGAGGCAACATACGCGCTGCCACCGACGAAATCGAGCGCCTCACAGGAGCGCAGGTGCTCGCTGAGCACGAGGATATCAGGGCGTTGACCTAAATCCGATAACTCTACGAGCGCTTGAAAGATGCGCTGGTGCGCAGCGGAGTAAAAAGAGCTCGCAGACAACTGCTCTGTTACCGTGCTCAGAGCAGAGTCATCCAGTAGAACAGCGCCGAGCACAGCCCGCTCGGCCTCTAGGTTATGAGGGGGAATTTTTCCCTTGAGTTCCTGAGTGGGATTAGGCATGCCCGGCACAGAACCTCCTCCGAGGAATACTCAGAGGAGGGAAGGTGGTGAAAAGACAGCCCCCCCCCTCTCCGTGGAAACCCTCTAACGAGGCAAAGGGTTGAGGCCCAACTGCCAAGAACTGTCTCCCTTCCGTGGAATCCAGCCCCAAAGTGGCACAGTTCTTTGCACAACTAAAAAACGAACAGCACATACTCCGTGCAGAGAGATACTTCCGCAAACGGTCTACTCACTCACACTGTCCGCTTCGCTTTGGTTTTTGATGGTGACAGGAACAACAGCACATATTTCCTCGTATAGTCTTATAGTGACGTGATAGTTCCCCACACATTTCAGAGTAAGACCGGGGACCTCCACACGCTTGCGCTCAACCTCAAATCCCATGCACGCAAGTTGTTCTGCAACGGTATGACTCGTGACAGCGCCGTACAACTTACCGTTGGTACCGGCGGGCATGGCAATAACCACAGGCTGAGCCTCTAAACGAGCCTTAAGATTTGCGGCGTCTTGTCGCTTGAGAGACTTTCGCATCTCTATGTCCTGTTGTCGCTGTTTGAAGCGAGCCACGGTAAAACGATTATGAGGAACAGCAAGGTTTCGAGGGTAGAGGTAATTACGAAAATAGCCTGCGGCGACCTCTTTCACATCACCTTCTTCACCAAGGATTTTTACGTCTTGATTGAGAATAATCTTCATACGTTTTGTCCCCTCCTACGCAGGAATAAAAGTCCACGCAGAGCCACTCTGCCTATGCACAGCAACTTCTACTGAACTAGGAAAAACAACCGCTGTATACCAGCGCTACTCGGTCAGAACGAAAGGTAGGAGCGCAACGGCGCGGGAACGCTTGACTTCGAGAGCAACACGGCGCTGGTGTTTGGCACACGTACCGGTGATGCGTCTCGGCAGAATCTTACCCCGCTCTGTGATAAAGCGACGAAGCGTGTCCGGATCCTTATAATCAGCTGAAAGCTTCTGCGTGCAAAAACGGCATACTTTCTTTCGATAGAATTGTCTGTTTTTCTTGGGTGCGCTCTCTTCACTTTCACGATGAGAACTGAGATGCGTATCCAGGTCAACACTCGGATGATCTTCTGCCATGATATGCTCCTAGAAGTGGAAAAATTAGCACGCCCAATTCCTTTCCAAGGTCCAGGCGAACGCCAGGTTCGGTCATACTTTTATTCATTATGCATGCTCCTTGTGGGGAAAGAGACCTAAAATGGAACGGTGTCCAGATCTGAACTTGAAAAATCAGCCTCATCAAGGGACGAGGTTGCGTCCAGTCCTCTTTTCTCACCCAAGATATCGCCTGTGGGTGACCTAGAATCTGAGGATGTGCCGCGGACACGACCAGCGGTCGACTCGGCGGCAACGCGCGAGGAAGAAAACTCACCGTCCTCGGCACGAGCAGCGCCACCGAGGACAGAACCGAGGAGTTGAACGTTAGTCGCAGAGATCTCTACCTTGCTGCGTGACTGCCCCTCTTGCTCCCAACGGCTTTGACGCAATTCCCCCTCGACGGCTACCTGCTTGCCTTTGATAAGATACTGGCTGATGACTTCGCCCTGGCGTCCCCATAGAACGATATCGAAGAAATTAACTTCCTCAACCCAATCATCACCACTTTTCCTGCGCCGATTGATAGCAACAGAAAAACGACACAGAGCACCACCTGCAGAAGTGTACTTGAGCTCCGCATCACGCGTAAGCCGACCAACGAGCACTACATGATTGACGTCTGCCATATCTTCTCTCAGGAATCGACACGCACAAACAAGTGCGTGAGTAAGTCGTGTCGCAATCTGAGCTTATGATCGAGTTCGCGCACCTTCCCCGGCTCACACTGAACAATGAAGAGCAGGTAACGGCCCCTCTTTTGCTTCTTCAGAGGATACGCAAGTTCCCGCTCTCCAATATGGTCTTCGCGGGCGATGACTGCGTCGTTTTCCTGTAGGAGGGCACGAACGGCGGTGGAACCCTGAAGAAAGAGATCCTCGTGTGCACTGAAAACGGCCATTAGCTCGTAGGTCCTCATAATAACTCCTATGGACGGTTCACCTTATCAGGCTGCACTAGACTCACCCGACAAGGAGGAGTAGCGTGCGCAGAACGCGCGGCGAGGCGCTAGCGTAGCGTAAATCTGTGTGCCGCATCAAGTCTTTTGTCCTTTTATCCGATGCTGCCGACGGCGCAGCGTCGTCTGAGGGGGTACATTCGTGCGTGTGCTCCTTACGGCAGACGAGGTGAGGAACCTGTTCGCAGAAGGTGCGCTTTCCTGTGTGCCCGCGTCGGTCACGTATGTGTGGGGAGGTCTGTGGTGCAGAATTTTGTGTTTCAAGATAATATTTATCACCTAGCACGTTCTATTGATGTCCTGTATGAGGGGCTTCAGCTTAACTTAGATGAGTGCCTTTATGCGGAGAAAGTTGTGTATGACGTGCGTTTTTTTGACCATGCGCTGCAAAAGTTGTGCGCGCATATCGATCGCCAGTCTCACTTCCCCGATTACTTACCAATTCTTCATTGCCTATTCTCCTGCGGTGCACGATTCTTGAACTTATTGAATTTTCTTATTCATCGTGCCTCTCCTGTGACTGCGCAGGTTGAGTTTACCCGGATGCTCCCGTTTATTGAGAAAAGACACAGCGCATTGCATGAGAACCTCGCACGCTCCATTCAAGAGGTGGACACGAGCGCAGATGCAAGCCACGTGGTTTCTCAAGATGAGATAGATGAGTTGCTTGAGCATTAGGTAATCCGCTTGCTTGTTACAAGGCGCGACGTTTTGTGTACGGAGGTTGGCACGGGTGAGGATTACGGGGGGGATGCTAAAAAACCACGTATTACGTTGTCCGGATGGTCCTATCCGTCCTGCAATGGATCGCATGCGTGAGTCGTTATTTGCGGTTTTGGGTGATATGCACGGCTGTTCCTTTTTGGATCTTTTCGCCGGATCGGGAGTGTGCGGCTTGGAGGCTTATTCACGCGGGGCGTATCCGGTAGTGTTTGTAGAGCGGAATGTGCGTTCTTTTTCTGTTTTGTTGCAGAACGTGCAAGTGGCGCTGTGTCGTTTGGAATGTAGATGTATGGCAGTGGAGCGGTATATTGCGCGTGCACGTACGCTGTTTCATTTTGTTTATCTTGATCCACCTTTTCCCTATCGCTTTCACGCTGAGCTGTTGCAGCGGCTTTCTCGTGCGTCATTGTGTAGAGAAGGAAGCGTGGTGATGGTGCACCGACCAAGAGAGAAAAAACTTGCGGATAAAATCGATTCACTTGTGCGGACCGATCAGCGTGTGTACGGGCGCTCGGTAGTTGATTTTTACCGCAGGGATAAAGCCGGTCTTGCGTAGAACTGAAACCCGTTGTAGGATCTTGCTGTTTTTTGTGCGAGGGGATGCAGAGGGTGCTTGAGAGCGACACGCCGTACTTCGTTAAAGGTATACAGCGCCCTGTTTCCACTCTCTCCGATCGCGATCGGGCGCTGCTAAACAGGCAGGGCAATGCATACCTGAATGAAGGGAAGCTGCAGGAAGCGGCACGCGTTTTCATTACCACTGGTTACCACGATGGATTGACCAGGATTGGCGATGTGTATATGCGCAAGGCGGACGTGTTGACCGCACTGCGGTTTTATTATTTTGCTCGCAATGAGCAGAAAATGAGGCCCATCGTTTCAGCGCTCTCAGTGTTGATTCGATGTCTTATATAATTTTGACGCCGGGGGGGGGTATGGGGCTTATGGGGTGCGAGTGTAGTGTTCCGCCTTTTGAAACGGTTGAAACGGGCAAACGGTCAGTGGATGCGGACAGGATTATGCGTCTGTCCCGGGATGGCTACGCGTTCTTAAAGGTCAATGACCTTGAGAGGGCAGAGAGCGAGTTCGGTAAAATTCTCCAAATTGAAGCGGATAACAACTATGCCCTCGTGGGGCTCGGGGATGCGGCGCGCAAGAGGCGCGCGTACCAAGAGGCATCTGACTATTACACGAGGTGCTTACAGCATTACCCTCGCAACAGCTGTGCGCTCTTTGGTCTTGCGGACTGTTATAAGAACATGCGTCGGTACGTGAAGGCAGTGGAAGTGTGGCAGCAGTACCTGGAGCAGGATAGCCACAACATTGCGGTGCTTACGCGCATGGCCGATGCTTACCGTAAAATACATGATTTTCAAAACTCGAGAAACCTTTACTCCCAGGTTATCGCCCTGGATGAACATAATTCCTACGCGCTAATTGGGCTTGCTCACTTGCACTACGACTTCAAGAAGTACCGTGAAGCACTCATCTACTGGAAAAAGCTCCTGGAGTGTGCAGAACACAGTGTGGATATCCGTGTACTCACCTCTATCGGGAATTGTTATCGTAAAATGAAACTCTTTAGTCAGGGATTGCCCTATTTTCAGGAAGCGCTGAAGCGTGACCCAGGTAATTTTTATGGATTTTTTGGGATGGCTGACTGCTACCGCGGCATGAACATGCAGGAGCGTTCCATCCAGTACTGGGAGAAGATTCTGGAGAAGGACACGCAGAATCGTGTCATCCTCACCCGTATTGCCGACGCATATCGGCACATTGGGGAATACGAAAAGGCCCATCAAACGTATAAAAGGGCGTTGGATATCGATTACGATGCCTATGCCACGCTCGGGCTCGCAGTCCTTTGTAAACTCCAGGGGAGATACGAAGAGGCGGTTGTGAGTCTTGATCGACTCGTGCAGCTTGATCGGAAAAACTATCGCGTATATGTGGAGCTTGCAGACTGCTACCGCAAGCTCGGGCAGAAGCAAAAGGCGCTTGAGACACTTCGTCTCTTTCAGCAGTTTGGGGTTAAGAACCGTGTTGTTTCCGAGCTTATGAGTGAGTTGGAGGGTGCATCGTAGTTTCCCCACTTTTTCTTCCTGGTAAGCTTGGGTATGGGTGGCGTTTGCCAAGTGTGAACGGCTCGTTGCACAGGTGTGGCTGCGCGATGCCTGTCGATTCGGCGCTTTTTGTGTGGTGGTCGGGGTCCTCCTCTTCGTCGGAGGAGGTGCAGGACTTTGCGACGAGGGGGTGGAGCGTATATGGAGTGGTGCTGCGCCCTTTCGGGGCTTTTGCCAGAAGAAATCCAGAAGGCGTGTGCGTTTGCTGAGCGCTTTCGTGGGGTGCAGGTGTTCAGATGGATTGCCGCAGGGTGCACTGACTTCCATGCGATGAGTGATCTCTCTTCTGAGACGCGTGCACGCCTGGCGAGGGCGTGCGTCATCTCGGACACTCGTGTCTATACCACGCTGCGTGATGTGGATGGTACGCTCAAGCTGGGTATTGAACTGAAAGATAAACGGCGCGTAGAGGCAGTCTTACTCGTCGATCAAGTCTCGCGTAAGACTGCTTGTCTATCCTGTCAAGTCGGCTGTCCTATGGCGTGCGCGTTTTGTCAAACAGGCCAGTTGGGTTTCGCGCGAAACCTTTCTGCCTCAGAGATCGTCGAGCAGTTCCTTCATCTGGAACGATGTGTCGGTACATTGGATAATGTTGTGTTTATGGGAATGGGTGAGCCCATGCTCAATCTGGATGCGGTGTGTAGGGCTATTGAGATACTGTCTCATCCACAGGGTCGTGACCTATCTGAAAAACGTATTACTATTTCTACGTCTGGACATTGCCGTGGTATTTATTCGCTTGCTGACCGCGCGCTGCAGGTTCGCTTGGCGGTGTCTTTAACCACCGCGAATGCACCGTTGCGCGCGCGCCTCATGCCACGTGCTGCGCACGACAGTTTAGCAAAACTGAAAAGCGCTATTCACTATTTTAACGAGAAGAGTGGAAAGCGTGTGACACTCGAGCTCGCTCTCATGCGGGGAGTGAATACTTCTGAACGGCATGCGCAAGAAGTTATCGATTTTGCACATGGACTTAACGTGCACGTGAACTTAATTCCCTGGAATCCGGTAGCATCAATCCACTTTGAAACACCTCGGGAAGTGGAGGTTGCGCATTTTGAGGCGCTTCTCATGCGCGCCCGCATCCCCGTGACACGCCGCTATCAGCGTGGGAATGGCATTGGAGGCGCATGCGGACAACTAGGTAAAACAGCCGGCGTGTAACTCTTTCGCTCCGTTTGTAGATGTTTGTACGTGTGGCCATGCTCGTTCCTGTTTTTCAGGAAAGTTTCTTTGAGGCAGCCAGCGCTTTTGCCTTGCTCGAGTAGAGCTGTACGCAGTCCCAGGGTAACCAACCTCTTTCTACGTTCACCCACAGCGCTGACTCTTTATCCTTTGAAAGCAAATCAATGCCGAGCACTGGAAATATGTCTTTGCGCCGTGCGTACGCAATGACGATCCCCGTGACACCTGGTTTGTCACGAAGCAAAACATAAGCCTTGGTGATTACTGCGAAGCGACGCGCTTCTCCAATTGGAGAGTTCGGGGGGAACCGTACATCTTCCAGTGAATTTTTCCGCACACAGGCGGAAGTGCTGCTGAGTACGAGCAGTACCAACGCCCATGTGCTGCGCTGCAGCACGGGGATACCGCGTACCTTCATAGAAAAAGCGTCGGCGCAAACAGAAGGTGTAGAATGCTCGCTGCGAGAGAAAACAATCCCAAGGGTTTGGCATACTGCACCAGCGTGCGCGGAATAGGTGACGGCTTGGAAAGGGCCACACAATACCGATGTAGAAAAAGAGCACATCCTGTACCGCCGGCAAGGGTGGGTATGAGATCCCCAAGCACGGGAAGTTGGGCACCGATAGGATTAACGCACTTGCACACTGCGGCAATTCCCGAGAGAAGCGCCAGCACTAGAGAGAAAGTCGCGTCATACAGAAAGGGACAGTCGTGCGCACTCTCCTCTTGGGAGTCGAGCACCGTGAGGATAAAGCCTATCGCAGCGTTGGTCGCCACAGATAAAAAGTAAAACGGTAACATGATGGTCTCCTCTTACATGTGGCATGACATTGCCATATTTGAATATGCACTCAGGATGTTTGTTCAGTGAAACACAGAGCATCCTTACACATATCCACCACGATAGTTGAGCCGCCTCTGAATCGGCCACTGAGAATCTCACGCGCTAGGGCATTTTCCAATTCCGTTTGGATTGCACGCTTCAGTGGTCGTGCTCCGAAAGTGTCGTCGTATCCGCGCTCCGCAAGATAGGCTTTCGCCGCGTCACGCACACGAAGTTTTATATGTCGACTTTCCAAACGCTCCACTACCATCTGCAGTTGGATGTCTGTGATGAGGCGAATATGTTTCCGTGTGAGACGCTTAAAAATTAACACCTCGTCAATCCGGTTTAAGAATTCTGGGCGAAAGTATGTGTGCAGTAATCCCCGTATCTGCTCTGGTAGAGTTTGTTCTTCTGTAGATTGTGTCTCGGGTACAGGCAAGTCCGACGTGTGTGTGCGCGACTCGCGTGCAGAAAGAATATGCTCTGATCCGATATTGCTGGTCATGATGATGATCGTGTTACGGAAATCCACCACCCTTCCTTGGCCGTCAGTCAAGCGCCCATCGTCGAGTATTTGCAGGAATATATTAAACACATCCTGGTGCGCTTTCTCTACTTCATCAAAAAGAAGTACGCTGTAGGGTCTACGTCGTACCGCTTCTGTCAATTGTCCCCCTTCGTCATAGCCCACATACCCCGGGGGCGCGCCAATGAGTCGGCTGATCGCGTGTTTTTCCATGTATTCACTCATATCGATACGCGTCAGTGCACGCTCATCGTTGAAAAGAAAATCAGCTAACGTACGTGCAAGTTCTGTCTTTCCTACCCCCGTGGGACCGACACATAAGAAACTGCCAAGAGGACGGCGCGTATCAGAAAGTCCTGCCTTATTACGACGAATCGCGTCGGAAATTACCCGCACTGCTTCGTCCTGCCCTACCACACGTTGCATGAGTACTGACTCAAGCTGCAGATATTTTTGTTGCTCGCTTGCCATCATTTTGGATACCGGAATTCCGGTCCACATAGAAATAATTTTCGCAATGTCCTCTTCACACACTTCCTCGCGCAAGAGCTGTCCTTCTAGACCGGATTTTTTCTCTACTTCTGCAGTAAGAAGCATGATTTTTTTTTCAAGTTCTGGAATTTTGCCATACCGAAGTTCTGCAGCCTTGTTCAGGTCCCCTTCACGTGAAAACATGGTTTCCTCAATGCGGAGACGCTCAAGCTCCTCTTTGTAGCGGCGTGACTCTTCTATCCTCCCTTTCTCATTTTGCCATTGGACCTGCATTGCAGCACGGCGCTCTAGGAAGCCTGCGAGCTCTTTTTCTAACTTTTCCAAACGTTCCTTTGAAGCCGGATCACTTTCTTTAAGGAGAGAGGCCTTTTCGATATTCAGCTGCAATATCTTGCGCTCCACCTGGTCTAGCTCAACAGGCTGACTTTCAATTTCCATTTTTAGGCGGCTTGCTGCTTCATCCACCAGATCAATCGCCTTGTCTGGTAAAAAGCGGTTGGTGATGTAACGGTCAGACAAAACGGTTGCTGCAACAAGCGCTTCATCTTTGATACGTACCCCGTGATGTACTTCGTACTTTTCTTGCAAACCGCGCAGGATAGCAATGGTGTCCTCCACCGTAGGCTGTACGCAGTACACTTGCTGAAAGCGGCGTTCGAGCGCTGCGTCCTTTTCGATATACTTGCGATATTCGTTGAGCGTGGTTGCGCCGATTGAACGCAATTCACCGCGCGCAAGCGCAGGTTTCAGAAGGTTCGACGCATCCATAGATCCCTCACTTGCGCCGGCGCCTACGAGCGTGTGTAGTTCATCAATGAATAAAATAACGCCACCGTCGCTTTTCTGCACCGCTTCAATTACCGCTTTTAGTCGTTCTTCAAATTCCCCGCGGAACTTTGCACCGGCAACCAATGCGCCGAGGTCAAGGGAAAGCAAACGCTTTCCCTTGAGGCTTTCTGGCACGTCTCCTGAAACGATACGGCGTGCAAGTCCCTCGACAATAGCGGTTTTCCCTACGCCGGGTTCTCCAATAAGCACTGGGTTATTTTTTGTACGACGTGAGAGTACCTGCATAACGCGCCGGATCTCTTCATCACGTCCAATAACCGGATCTATTTTTTCTTCTCGGGCGAGGGTAGTAAGATCTCGGCAGTATTTCTCCAAGCACTGGAATGTTGATTCTGGATCCTGGCTCGTAACGCGCTTGCTGCCGCGTATATCTTTGAGGGCGGCACTGATAGTTTTACTGGTAATGCCCTGACTGTGAAGGAGACGTGCAGTGTTGCTATCTGTCTCACTTATGGCAAGCAGGAGATGTTCGCAGGAGACATATTCATCTTGGTTCTTGAGCGCGAGGCGTTCTGCACGTGCACAGGCTTTGCTCAGCGTTGGTGCACAGCGCGTTTGGGCGGCAGGACCGGTAACACGTGGTTTGCGGCGCAGGCATTGGAGTAATTCATCGTACAGGAAGTCCGGTTTTGCCCCAATTTTTTCAATGAGCGGAGAGATAATCCCGTCTTTCTGGGAAAGTAGGGCGTGGAGTAGATGTTCCTCCTCAACTTGACCGTGGTTCTCCGCTTCTGCCAGAGATATGGCGTCATTGAGCGCTTCGCTTGCTTTGACCGTGTACCTGTCTGTGTTCATGGCGTGATTATAGGTCTTTTGAACGCTTTTTTCTCGTCATCGGTATGTTTTTTCTACCGCTTGCAGGGGACTTACGGGAGTAGTCGCGGTGGAGAACAGGGGTGTACATGGTATGCAGTGCGCTTTGGCAGGCTGCGGTAAGGCGTAGCCTTTTATATTTTCTTGTTTTGAAGTAGGCTCCTGCGAGTTGGGAGGTTGGGAATATGGAAAAAACGTTAACGCTTTTTGGGAGCAACCATTGTGGACAATGCGCTACGGCGCTTGAGTATTTGCGGAGCAATCACATTAACTTTGAGTACGTGGATATCACCGGCAGCGGGAAGAACCTCAAGCGTTTTTTAAAGATGCGTGATTCAATGCCACTCTTTGATGACGTGAAGAAGGAAGGGCGCATTGGTATCCCGTGTCTTTCGGTGAACGACGGAGAACAGGTCTTCCTTGGTGTGGAAGGTTTGGACCTCTCGGCGTTTCGCTAGGGGTTAGTGGGCCGGTGTGTTCGGGGGCGTGATGTCGTCCCCCTCTTTGCGCTCTTTTCGGGCGACCAGCTAGGCGGTTTGCCCTGCTTCAAAGCTGCTCTGGAGCGTCTGTGCGGTTGTGCGCAGCTGCTGTTCAGATTGAATGCGGAAGAAGGAGAGGAGGCTGCGTGGGATCTGCTCGTAAGGAGTTTCGCCGTCGAGAAAGCGGATGGTCATGTTTGCAAACGCCACGGTGGAGATGAGCGGCTTATATTCCTCAGGAGCGTGTGGCAGATTGTGGTGAAAGCGAATGGTGTTGATAACCGGTTCAGGTAGATTCCAGCGCTGTGCGAGCGCCGCGCCAATTTCCGCGTGGCCTACGTCGGACATGATGGTGTCGAGCACATGCGGGGGTATGTTACGCTCCGCCTGAATTTCTGTGAGTTTGATGAGCATCTCAGGGTATGCGGAGGTGAAAACGACTTCCCCCAGGTTGTGCAGGAGGCCGCAGATGTAAGAGTCTGCGATGAGCGCCTGGTCGCCAGTGGCTTTGGCAAGACCGAGCGCAAAGCAGCCGGTGCGGTACGCCTGGTTCCACAGCTGCTTTCGCTCATCGTCGGTAGACTGCAGCACGCGCCCGGCGCCGACTGAGTACAACAGATTCTGTAATCCGCGCAGCCCGACGCGCTTCACCGCTTCGCTGATATCCAAACAACGTTTGTTCATACCGAAGCGCGCGGAGTTGACGAGTTTGAGAAGGTCGGTTACGAGCGCTACGTCTTGGCTAATGAGAGCTACAATGTCTGAGAGTTGGACGTCAGGATTTTCAATGGCGCGTTGAATCTCCAGTAGTTTGCTTGGCAGCTGGGGTATGTCGTCGATGCGGTCGGCGATAGACGCGGCAAGCTTTGTGGTTTGAGTTTGGATCTCAATGTTGCGGGGAACTACCATGCGCGAAATGGTTCGATCCTCTTCCACTACGAGGCGGTACACGTCTTCCTCAAGTCCGAGCTTTTTGAGCATGAGCATCATAATTACAAGCCCGAGACCAGCCCCCTCGGAATTGTCCAGGATGTGCGCGAGTGCCTCTTCCAAACCAGAATAACGGCGCGCACGAACGCGCTTGTCAAAAACGCGCTTAAATTCCATGGGAGTCATTTTGCAGTTATTGATCACCTCGATGACAAGCGCATGTGAGAGCACCTGCATGGTCACCTTTACGTACAACCCCTCCTGTTGTTGGGACTTGAGGTAATGATTGATGTTCTCAAGGCTTTCTTCCTTGAAGCTTTTCATACCGCGCTTGTAGTCCTGTGGATCAAAGATATCCAGTCCTTTTTCGCGGAAGTAAATACGCTTGGTGTTGGCCTTTTTCGCGTTTGTGGTGAGTTCACTAATGCAGTACGTTAAATAATCCTTCACGTGCGGCTGGCCAATGAGATCTAGGATTGTCTTTGCCACCTGTCCAATGTAGATGTCCATATCACGGGGGAGCGTATAGGTGGTGATGGCAATCGGGAGTTGCAGTTCAATTGCCTTACGAATTTTTTCAGTGTCAACAACTATCTGTGTATCACACATGGGCAGACTGTACACGCTGTGTATGCTTTTGACAACACGCGCGAAATGCACAGCTTTCCCTGTGCCAGAATGCAAACGCGTGTGGGTGCGGTGTATGTCTTTGTTGACAACGGGGAGAAAAGCGTACGAGAATCTGCCCCGTTAGGTTGAAGGGGGAGCAAACTGTACGTGCTCATGTAATCTTTGTTTTCCCATATCGATATGGGGTGCGATGCGCGCGGTGGATACGCTCCTTCTCGACTGAGGTCGCAAGATTTTGTAGGACTGCGCAGGGGCGTGCGTCGATTGGTGTGGTGCTATGTGTCGTGCTGGTTTGATGTATCAGGACTGGGGTGTGAGGGGAAAAACGGACAGGATGTGCTTTGCGCGGAGTCGGTTGTTTTCCCGTGGTGCGGTGGGCGCGGTGTGCTGCACTGTGTTGTTTCTCGCGTGTCGTGTGCGCACTCCTTCTTCCGTGCCTCTGCATTCTGGATCGGTCCGTGCCGCAGTACCCGAGGCCACATCCTTTCACTGGCGGCGCTATGCGGGTACACGCCTGCGCGTGTGTTTTCCGTACCATGCTTCTTATCGCGCACTCAAAGCGTTTGTTCCGGAATTCGAGTCACTGACGGGTATCGCTGTTGAAATTGACTGGCTTCAGTATGCGCGCATGCACGATAAGCAGGTACTCGAACTAAGTAAACCGCGTGGTGACTATGACCTTATCGCTATGCTGTGTACGTGGAAGACGGAGTACGCGTCGCGTGGGCTACTCCGGTCACTCGATTCGTTTTTTCAAAATCCTTCCCTGTGTATGCCGCATTACGATTTTGAAGATCTCATTCCTGTGTACGTAGAGACGATCGGGTATGTAGGTGGACGCAAACCCTGGCTTGGGGGTCCGGGTGCGTTTTTGTGCGCCGTGCCCTTTGGAGCGGAGACGAGCATACTTGCCTACCGCAAAGATATCTTCCACAAGTACCGCATCAAGGTACCAGAAAATTATGATGAGCTTTTGGATGCCTGTAAGAGACTGCGTGAACGCGCGCAACTATACGGTCTTGCAAGCCGCGGTGCTTCAGGACAGCAGGCGTTGCACGCATATTTACTACACGCCGCACCCTTTGGTGCTAAGGTGTTGGACGATTCTTTAGTTCCTGCATTCCATCGTTCGCGTTCTATCGCCACATTACGGTGGATGCAAGAAATGTTCGCGTACGGTCCACCGGGTATGGCGAGTTTTGCCCAAAACGAAGCATTGCAGGCCTTTTTGCAAGGGCAGACGGGGATGTACTTGGATACCAATATGATTGGACCGTTAGTTCGTGATCCGACACGCTCAGCCATACGCCCACACCATGTGGGATTTGCGTTGCACCCGATGGCACAGGTGCGTGCAGGAGAAGTTGGCGGCTTCGGGCTTGCAATTCCACACAATAGTGCTGCGCCCGAAGCAGCGTTCTTGCTTTTGCAGTGGATTACGGCGCCGCAAACAGGACGGCGAGTGGTGGAACAGGGTGCGCTACCATTCCGCCAGTCGCAGCTTGCGGACCGCGCATTGCGTGCACGTTTTGCTGAGTTTGAGGTATTAGAGCGTCAGCTTGCACATTGCGATCCAGATTGGCGTCCTATTGTGCCTACCTGGGGGGAGTTGGGAACCCTTTTGGGAATTGGGATAAATGAGGTGCTCACCGGTGTGAGTGAGCCAGAGGAAGCGATGAGCGCATTAGTGCTGCCGGCACGTCGTATTCTCCGTCGTCACGCGCACGCACGTTATGTGCCGTAAAAAGTCTCTTCCTCTTGGGGAAGAGAGGGCAGAAAAGATGCTGGATATGAGCGGAAACAGAATGACGTGTTCTATCTGTGGAGCGCGTTACGTTGGGTAGCGTAAGAGGGGGAGTGCGTGGGGAAGAGTATGAGCAAACCACGTGATACCATAAGCGCGTATTGTTTTAGCGCTCCAGCGCTTGTATTGCTGATGTTCGTGCTGGTGTTGCCGGCCTTTTTGGGGCTCCGTATGAGTTTTTTTCAGTGGCAACTGAGCGCGTTGCGCACGCAACCTGTATTTGTGGGTTTTGAAAATTACCGGGAGCTTTTCTCCAGTATTCACTTTTGGGCCAGTGTAAGAACGACGCTTGTCTTTACGCTCTCAGTGGTGGTGCTTGAGGTTGTACTTGGACTTGCACTCGCGCTGGTGTTGGAACACGGAGTACCCGGGTTGCGTTTTTTTCGTACAGTGTTTGTGTTGCCGATGATGATCGCTCCCGTGGTGGTGGGAGTGCTCTGGGGGTTTTTGTATCACCCACAGTTTGGTAAAATCAACTACGCCTTGCAGGCTTTTGAGCTTGGACCGGTATTGTGGCTTGCGAATCCGCGTCTTGCGCTTTTGTCTGTGATACTCACTGATGTGTGGCAATGGACGCCTTTCGTATTCCTTGTGTTGCTTGCAGGTTTGCAGGGTATTCCGCAACATCTTTTGTATGCGGCGAAAGTGGACGGAGCAAATTATATGCAAACACTCCTGCATATAAAGATTCCACATATTGCGCCTGTGCTTGGCATTGCGACCGTCCTCCGTTTGATAGATTCTTTCCGTGGTTTGGTAGTGATTATGACACTGACAAATGGTGGTCCGGGAGTTGCAACAGAAATCCTGCCGCTTCACTTGCAGCGTATTGCCTTTGAGGATCACCGTCTGGGTAAAGCATCGGCAGTTGCTGTGCTCCTGTTTCTCCTGACAAGTCTTTTGACTTGTATTTTCATTCTCCCTACGATGAGGAGACAGGCGCGGTGAGGGTTGCGTACGGGTTAGATAAGAGCAGGAGCAGATAGCATGAACATGATTTTTTTGAAGTGGCGTACCGCGTTGGTGTTGTGTCTGTTAAGCTGTATTGCGTTGGTGAGTATGTTCCCTCTCTATGAAATGGTAGCTACTTCTTTGAAGCGTGATGCGGACGCATTTCGGTTGCCGCCGGCATGGTTTTTTATACCAACAATTGAAAACTATCGGCAACTCTTGCAGGAACATCATTTTGGACGTGCCCTGTATAACAGCTTGGTGGTGACGTTGAGTTCCACGGTGGTGAGTGTCAGTGCAGGGGCTGCAGCAGCGTATGCAATGCAGCGCTTTCGGTACCGAGGTAAAAAGGCAATCACGGTGGCGTTGTTGCTCTTGCGAGTGATTCCGCCGGTTGTGCTTGTAATTCCTATCTTTGTGTGGTGGACTGCGCTCGGGTTAGTGAATTCTTTAGCAGGACTTGCGCTCGTGTATGGTGCGCTCAATGTTCCATTTAATGTGTGGGTAATCACTACCTTTGTTGCGGAAATTCCCCCTTCGCTGGGTGAATCTGCAAAATTGGATGGATGTTCTCACTGGATGATTTTTACCCGCATTGTGATGCCACTGATTACACCCGCACTTGCGGTGGTGAGTATTTTTACATTTCGTTTTGCATGGAATGAGTATATGCTTGGATTTGCGCTGACCAATCGGAAAACACGGACACTGCCGGTGGCACTTTCACTTTTTCTCACGGATAGTGGTGTCGAATGGGGGCGGATTACCGCAGCAGCAACGCTGATTGCAATTCCTGCATGTGTTTTTACCTTTGCGGCGGCGAAGTACTTGGTGGTGGGTTTGACCGCAGGTGCGGTAAAGGGATAAACACTCTGCGCGGGTGAGTACGTGCAGCAGATATGTGCGGCGCATCCCTGGGAGACTGCGTCGGGTCGTGTGCGCGTGTCAATGCGTTGTATGTAGGGAGAGATGGGGTGGGTGCAGAAAATGTATGAGGCTATGGTAGGTCTGCGGTGAGAGAGAGTGCGCACCGGGATGGCATCTACATCGTTGGCGCAGGATTCGCAGGGAGTGTCCTTGCCCGTGAGATCCAAACGAAAAAAGTACTCGGCACAGTTATTGCTTTTTTGGATGACGATCCGTGCAAAATCGGATCGAATCTTCACGGTGTCCCGGTGCTTGGTCCCATTTTTGAAGTTGCCCGGATTGTGCGTATTACTCCGCATGATCACGCGCTGATTGCAATTCCTTCTATCTCCATTGAGCGTTTGCGTGACATTTACCTGACGCTGCGCGCTGCGGGGTTTACGGTTATCAAACTTCTGCCGGCGCTTGCTCAAATCATCGATGGTACTGCGCATTTAGTGCAAACACGTGAAATTGATCCGCAGGATTTACTCACGCGCACACCGGTGACCATTAATCTTAAAAAGAGCCTGGCGTACCTATGCGGGAAACGCGTGTTAGTTACTGGTGCTGGAGGATCTATCGGCAGCGAACTAGCCTGTCAGTTGCTCTCTGGTGATGTGGAGCGTCTCTATTTGTTCGGTCATGGAGAGAACTCCATCTACCAAATCGATAAAAAAATTCGTAGGCTGCAGGAAGAGGGTGTTGGATCTCGCACAGTTATTGTTCCTGTTATTGGCGATTTAAAGGATGCTGCGTACGTGCGCTATCTTATCGAGCAGCTGCGCTGCGATGCGGTTTTTCATGCTGCCGCGTATAAGCACGTTCCTATGATGGAACTCAATCCTGTTTCAGTGATTGAAAATAATGTCTTCGGCACCAAATTCTTGCTCGATGCCTGTATTGCGTGTAGGGTTAAGCGCTTTGTACTTTTGTCCACTGACAAGGCCGTGGATCCTGTTTCTATCTACGGAGTATCTAAGATGCTCAACGAGAAGAATGTCTTGTATGCTGCTGAGCGTGTGCGCGATTTCGGTCACGATGCCGCGTATATGTTTGTCCGTTTTGGAAACGTATTGGGTTCCCGTGGTTCTATCATGCCGCTCTTTATTGAACAAATAAAGAAAGGGGGGCCCGTTACCGTGACAGATCCTGCCATGACACGATTCTTTATGACTATTCCCGAAGCGTGTTCACTCGTTTTGCAAGTCGGTGGAGTAGGAATAAATGGAGCGTCGTATCTTTTGGACATGGGGGAGCCTGTGAGCATTATGGAGACTGCGCAGCAACTTATCCGCTATTTTGGTTACGAACCAGACAGAGATATTCCTATCCACGTGGTAGGCTTGCGTCCTGGCGAGCGTCTCAGTGAGCCACTCGTTTCCAAAGACGAGCGTATAGAGCCGACGGTATATCCAAAGGTTCTGCGTTTGCGTGAACGTGAACCTTTGGATTTTGCGCACCTTGAACGCCTGTGGGATCAACTGTATCCTTACTGTTTCCCTTCAGGAGAAAAGGTGCGGTACCGGCACAAAGAAGGACTTGTCCGCGTGCTATGCGACTCGTGCGCGACACTGAAACAGCGGTATATGCCAAATAGCGAGGCATAGGAAAATGGAAGGTACCGTGAAAAAAAAGAAAGAGGGTGTTCGTGATGATAACGCGCAGCATGCGGTGTTCAACAAACAAGTGCCGTTTTTTGTGCCCTCGTTTTCTGAAGCGGAAGAGCGCGCAGTCTGCGATGTGTTGCGTTCAGGATGGATTACGACGGGAACACAAGCACTCGCGTTTGAAAAAGAGTTTGCCGCGTATGTGGGTGCTCCCTATGCGTGTGCGGTTAACTCAGCTACCAGTGGTTTGCTTCTCACCTTTGATGCAATGGGCATTGGGCCGGATAGTAAGATACTTACCAGTCCTTATACGTTTGTGTCTACGGCGAGCTCTGCACTCCACTTAGGTGCGCAGGTGGTGTACGCCGATATCGAGCGCGACTCTTATAATATCAGTGCGGAGTGTGTTGAAGCGTGTTTAAAAAAGGATGCGCGCATCCGTGCTATTGTACCCATCCATATTGCCGGGAATGTATGCAATATGCGTGATCTCAATGCTCTTGCGCGTAAGTATCAAGTGGCAGTGGTGGAAGATGCAGCACATGCTTTTCCATCGAAGACTGCGTGTGGGTATGCAGGCACACTGTCACATGCGGGGGTATTTTCCTTTTATGCCACCAAGCCGTTAACCACCGGTGAAGGAGGTATGGTTTGCACAAATGATGCGAAGCTTGCAGCACGTATTGCGTGTTTGCGTTCACATGGCATTGACCGGGCTATTTGGGATCGGTACACAAATGGCACCGCACCGTGGCGTTATGACGTAACAAGCCTTGGGTGGAAGTGTAACCTGCCGGATATTTTAGCAGCAATTGGACGCGTACAGTTGCAGAAGGCGGCGCATCTTTTTGCACAACGCGCGCGTATTGCCGCCGCGTTCACGCGTGCTTTTTCTCGTTATGAATTTTTTTGTACTCCGCCTGATGGGGATGGAAACGCGTGGCATTTGTATTTGTTGCGCTTAGTTCCTGGAACGCTTTCTGTTTCTCGGGACGAGTTCGTCAGATTATTGCAGGAACGGGGATTGGGCGTTTCTATGCATTTTATTCCTCATTTCGAGATGACGTTTTTTAAGAAAAGTCTGTGTGTACGAGCGGAAGATTTCCCTGAGTGTGCGCACAAGTATCAGCACACGCTTACGCTTCCGTTGTGGCCGGGAATGGATGACAGTTGCGTGGCGTATGTGATAGAGACCGTGGTGCGCACCGCACAAGAATGTGCAAAGGGAAGAGCATATATATGAGCGTGTTCGTTTCAGACGGTGCGCGCACAGGGAGCGTCTATGCACAGCTTGTCCGTGCGCCGCGCGTTGCAGGATTGCTGCTGAACATAGATATTCCCTCTCTCCCTGACGGGTACTCTTTTTATACTGCAGCACATATTCCCGGATGCAATGCCGTTCAGTGTGGGGAAAATACTGTGCCGGTTTTTGCGCATGGAGAGGTGGTGTACGCAGGGGAACCGGTGGGTATCCTCATTGGGCCTGATGAGCATGTGGTACGTAATTTAGTGCAAGATGTGGTGGTGCATACGTGCGCAGAGCGGGCCTGTGCGTCGGAAATACTCTGTGGAATCAGTGAAGGGGAACCCCTCGCTCAAAAGGTGGCGGTGCAAGGAGATGCAGAAACTGCTTTTAAACGCGCATCACACACGGTATGCTCCTCTTGTACATTTGAGCCGCGTGTACACTACTTTGCGGAAATGCCAGAAGTACAGGCACTACCCGACGCGCACGGTCTGCACGTGTACGCTGCTACGCAGTGGCCTGCGCACATGAGAAAAACTATCGCGCAGGTACTGAATATTTCTGAGCATGCGGTGCACGTACATCCGCAGCAGGAAGCGCTTTCCTGTGATGGGAGAATATGGTTCCCCTCAGTGATGGCAAGTCAGGCGGCGCTTGCAGCCTATTGTGCGAAAAAGCCGGTACGCTTGTCTTTTTCCTTTCAAGAGTATGTGCAGTACTGTCCTAAGACTCCCAAGATTACCATTGCACATCGCACGGCGCTCAACGCCGCGCATGCGGTAGAAGGTATGTTTGTTTTTATCTCCCTCGATGCAGGAGCGGGGAATTTATTGATCGATCGTATGGTTGCGCATATGGTCCATACTGCATTAGGAAATTATGCAATTCCTCGGTACCACATTGAATGCACAGCGTTTCGTTCAAATGTTGGATTAACGGATGTTTTTAATGGATGGGCAGATGCATATACTTCTAATGCATTAGAAATGCATATTAATCAGTTATGTGCTGAGCTTCATATATTCCCTGACGAGTGGCGTGTGGCGCACATGAAAGATACGCGGGAAACACAGCGTTTTGCGCAGTTGCTCGCCTATCTGTGTGAGGAAGGAGATTTTCGTCGAAAGCACGCGGCCTTCAGCATGGTCAATGCAGCACGAAAGGCACATGACACCCATGCCTGGCGTGGTATTGGACTTGCGTTGGGGTTTCAATATGATCCGTCTGCGATGTTAGCCCGTTCGGGTTTTTCCTATGTATTACAAATGACGCTGCACACTGATGCGCGCATTGTGGTGCACAGCGTTCCGCTTTCTGATTCGTTTAAACGGGTAGTGGTTGCGTTTCTCATCAGAGAGTTTACGTGTCTGGAGGATGCGATCTTTTTTAAAAGTAGTGATGAGGCGTATGGCGTGGATCTGTTGGGTCCGTCTGTGGAATCAGTGGGGATGAGGGTGTTTGCACGGTTGGTGAGAAAGTGTGTACGAGCAATTCAGAGACAACGCTTCAGAAAGCCACTTCCTATCACGGTACAGGGGTCCTTTAACACGGCCAAGAAGGGGCAGGTGTATCAAGTGGTGACTGTTGCTAAGTCAGATGTTTCGGTGCCTGATGCGCAATCTGAGCAGTGTGCCTCAAAGGTACCTGTGACTGCTGATACTAGCGGAAAATGTGAGGATATGAACGGTTTTACCAAAATGCACGGAATGAGCACGCACACTCCTGCAGCCTGTATTATTGAACTCGAATTAGATGCGTTGTGCGTGCAACCTAAGATTGTCAGGTTGTGGTTTGTTTGCGATCCTGGGTATGTCTTTTGTGAAAAAGATGTGTACCGTACCGTGAGTCGAAGCATTACTCGTGCGCTTTCGCACGTATCTGTAGAAAAGATTTGGGAGTGTGCGCGCACACCCGAGTATGTTATCATCGATCCATCCGATACTCCTCCCTATCACGTCACCCTTTTGAGTTCAAATGCTGCTGCGCGTGCGGTGGGAACGGTTGCCGAAGGTATTGTTCCTGCTGCGTACTACGCAGCACTGCGGCAAATTTTGCCGATTTCTCAAAACGCTACCCATAAGGTTCCTTTTGTTGCGCGGGATATTTTTTATGAGATGTTTTCCCTCAGTGCAGACGATTCTCTATGAATATTCGCTTTACGTTGAATACAGAACAGGTACATGTGGATGCTATGCCTCATGAGCGTCTTTCGACCGTTTTACGGAGATGTTTTCATCTTCCTTCGATAAAAGGTTCACACGGACATGGAGAGAATGGCGCGTCTACCATTTTGTTTAATGGGGAGGCAGTATCCGCGTATATCATACCCTTTTTTCTTGCACACGAAACACAGATAGTTACACTTGATTTTTTTCAAAAGACTAAAAGAGGACGGTGGATTGTTGCGTGCTTTGCGCAGCATCATATTTCTTTTTGTGGGTATTGCGATGCAGGAAAAATTCTCACCGCAGAGAGCTTATTACAAAGGAATTCTGTGCCCAACGAAGAAGAGGTAAGACACGCCTTTTCAGGCATGCAATGCCGGTGTACTGATATCAATGCGTTGATTCGAGCACTTCAACGTATGCCTGCTTGTCATGAGTTTTCCTAAAACTGTATGCGTCTGTATAAGAACTCAGAATCAAGTGTTATTTATTACGTAAAAAGTTTGGGTCAATTGTGTGCGGTACTACGTAACGTCGCGCAGGTACAGCCAGTTGGGGGTGGAACGGGCTTGGTGCAATATCAGATAACCCCGGTTTTAACGTTGCCTTCACATTTGGTTGTTCTAAACGGTGTACCAGAGTTGAAAGTCATTTCTAAAACTGAGCACTTTCTTGAGTTTGGTGGTGCTGTGTCGTTGCAAGCAATTGTGCAATTGGGAAGAAAAAATATTCCCGTGGCACTGCACGAGGCGCTGTCGCACGCAGCAAATCCTGGGATACGGACTCTGGCCACTATTGGGGGGAATATTGCAGGTACGCGTCCGCATGCTTCTGCTCTTGCGCCGCTTATCGCGCTTGATGCAAAAATGGAGGTGCGGACTGGACATGAAAACTTTTGGATTTCTGTGGCACACTATGCACATGCGCGTTCTGACACGCTGCGACACCGGAGTCATGTAATTACCCGTATTCGCCTTCCAACAGATTACTGGGACTTTTCCTACTACAGACGTATTGGGTCGCGTGCATTATTTGGTGAACGTGCCGATTTCGTGTTTCTTGCACAGCAGCAGAAAAACGCGTTGTCTGAAATGCGTATGGTATTTTTTTCAGATGTAGTAATGAGAAATAGAGAATTTGACAATTTGCTGTTAGGCAGAGCGATTCCTCTTTCTGCAGGGGATATTGCGGCAATCGTATATCGAAGCAGAGAGTTCTTTGCGCCTGAATCCTTTAAGAGTGCGTACATCGCGCACTGCTTCTTTCATCTGCTGGAAGACTGTTTGCGCCGCTTAAGATGAACCTACAGGTGGCGAGTTTTACCCAGGCACGCGCAGACAGCTGATGCTAAAGACCGAGTTTTTTCATTTTGCTTTGCAATGTACTTGGCTTAAGACCAAGAATTTCTGCTGCGCCATTTGCTCCGTATATCTTACCGTTGCTTGCATCAAGCGCCGCTTGAATTGCTGCGCGTTGCGCCTGATGAAAGTTGACCACCAGCGTAGTTTCTTCCTTTTTCCCCTGTGTGCATCGCACCATACAAGAGCTATCGCGTATGCACAGAGGTATAGCTGGTTGAATGCTTTCTGACACTTCGGTGTGCTCCCGAGGATAGACAGTAGTCTGCGTGCCGGATTCCGGGGTCCTACATACAAGGTGTTCTGCGCCGATGGTATCTCCGCGTGCAAGAAGTGCAGCACGTTCGAGTAGGTTGCGTAACTCACGCACATTGCCAGGAAACGTGAGCGAGAAGATTTTCTTAAACGCGCTGGGAGAAAGCTGAGTGCGCTCAAACCCCGGGCGAGTCTTAATTTTTTGGATAAAATGCTCCGCTAGAAGCGCAACGTCTTCTGCACGCTCGCGCAAAGGGGGGAGACTGAGGGGAAAAACATCGAGCCGGTAGAGGAGGTCTTCCCTGAATTTCCCTTGGGTGACTGCTTCTGAAAGGTTGATATTCGTAGCTGCAATAATGCGAACCGAGACGCTTACTGAACGCTCCCCTCCAACGCGCTCAAATACTCCGTCTTGGAGTACGCGGAGGAGCTTCGGTTGCAGTTCCAGGGGGAGATCTCCGACCTCATCGAGAAAAAGGGTGCCACCGTGAGCCAGTTCAAATCTTCCCCGATGGGTGCCGACCGCACCTGAGAAGGCACCTTTTTCATGTCCGAATAATTCGCTTTCTGCAAGGCTATGGACGAGTGCTGAGCAATTGACGGGGACGAAGGGCTTGTCGCTGCGGGTGGAAAGTTGGTGAACGGTTCGCGCAACAAGCTCTTTTCCAGTGCCGGTTTCTCCACAAACAAGGACAGGGAGGTCAGAGGCTGCTACGAGCTTTATAGCATCGAGTGTGCGTGTCCAAGCAGGAGAGGTTCCGATCATATTTTTAAATGCAGGTGATTGGGGAGCTAAGAGCGCATTTCGTTCGGTCAAAAGAGCGTGACTCTTTTGACTCAGTGTCTCGGACGCGTCGGTCTGGGCTACTGCGAGCGAGATAAGTTTAGAAAGAGTAGTAATGAAGCGTACAACGTCTGGGGTAAACTGCTCGCACAGGCGATGGTCGAGCGTGAGCATGCCAATGGGGGTATCATCGATGTAAAGCGGCGCGATGAGACAGGAATGATTTTGGGGCATGGGAATAAGCTCTGTGTAGGTATCAGTGCGGGCAAGCGTCGGATCGAAAAGGTATGGACTCTTCTGTGATAGGATGCGCGCAAGATCCTGCCTTTTGGTGAGGTCTATGGTGTGGTGTTGGAGGCGGGGAGTGTACAGGGGACCACGCGCCTTGCGAACTCGCAGTATTTGAGAAGATTCAAAGCTGAGGACCACGGCTAGCTCGTAACGGGCAATCTCATAGAGGGCGTCCAGAATCATTTCCAGCGACTTTTCCGCAGGCAGGGGGGAGAGCGCGCGTGCAGGACAGCCCGAACAGTTCATGGGGCCCGAGTATAGAAGAAAAAGGCATATCCGTGCAATTCTCCGCATGGAGCCTGTGGGCGTGTCGTGTGCAGGGTATGGTATTTGTTTTTCGAATCCTTTTCCTCGCGTTTTTTATGGGATATAATCGCGCGCATGGGACGCGTGTGGATGAGTGTTCTGATGTTTCCTTGCGTATGGGCAAATGCGAAGGGAGAATTTCTCGCAGGCGGTGCAAAGGGATTGTACCGTATTGCTCCTTACGCTCAAGACGTACTGCTCTCTGGCGTTTCGGTTAGCAAGATTGTTGCTGCGGGAGAGAACTGGTTCTTGCTTACGTCTCGAGGTATCATGACCTCGCGCGACTTAAGGACTTTCGCGCACGTGGGTGAGCAATTACCAAAGAAGGTAGTGAAGAAGATAGTCGATCGGGAAAAGGTTTTTGTGTCTCAGCCGCAGCCATTGAAAGATCTTGAGGTACATCCGGATAACGGAGCGGTTTTGGTTACCGCTACCAATGACGCAGTGTTTCTCAGCAAAAATGGGGGACGGACTTGGCAAAATCTGGGCTGTAATGCAAACAGCAGTGGGATTAAGGCGGTCGCGGTGCTCGATTTTCCTGATGAAACGGGTAAGCCAGTGCTTACCGTGTTTGTTTCGCATTCCCTGCGTGGTATTGCGTGGATGCAGCCAGAGAAAGGTCGTTTTTGGACTGATATTAGCGCTACGCTTGCGCTTGGTCCTGAAGCCACTGAAGAAATCTCAGACATTGCGGTGCGCAGGAGCGTGCATGGCAATGAGCTTTTTGCAAGCTACACGTTCGTGCCCAAGATCGTACGCCTTAACTGGGCCAAAAAACGCTTTCAGGACGTACGTGTGTGGACGGCTGCGCTGAAAGATGCGCGCTGCATTGATGGATTGAGTGCGTCTGTCGCTTCGCTCGTTGGGTGTCGGGATGGTAGTTTGTTTGAGATCCCCCTCATTATGCCTCGCCCCTTTGATTTGGCGCGTCTTGAACAGGATTTGCGTCGGATCCCGGATCAAATCTTATGTGCGTGGGTTCCGCGTCATGTGTCACAAACGGGTGATGCACTGTCTCTTTCTGAGTTATGGCTTTTGCACGACCGGTCTAGTCTTGCAAAAGAGGGACGTTTTGCGCGGGCAGATTTGAAAAAGGGTATCTACGTACCGGCGCATCACATTAAGGATCCTAAGCTTCGTGCAATGCACTTCAAAACGATTGCGGACAATAAACTTAATATGCTTGTGTACGACATGAAGGATGAGCTTGGAATGGTGCGTTATCAGTCGCAAGATCCATTTGTGCGATCGGTCGGTGCAGTTCGTCCTTTTGTTGATATGAAGACGTTTGTGAAGCAGGCAAAGGAAAAAAAGTTGTACCTAATAGCACGTATTGTGGTGTTTAAGGACAAGTATTTGTTCCGTTGGAATGGCTTTGAGCTTGCGGTTAAGGCGGGTGGCAAGCCTTGGCAGGGGTATAAAAATGGAGCGCTCCGTAAGGAAGAAATTCACGAGCATTGGGTGGATCCGTACAACGAAAAGGTGTGGCGGTACAATGTCGCCATCGCGAAAGAAGCAATTGAGTTTGGCTTTGATGAGGTACAGTTCGATTATATTCGGTTCCCTACCGACGGAGATAACCTCCACCAGGCGGAGTATCCGGCAAGAGAGTCCGGGATGGATAGGGAGAG
Source organism: Treponema paraluiscuniculi Cuniculi A (assembly GCF_000217655.1). Classification (NCBI taxonomy): domain Bacteria; kingdom Pseudomonadati; phylum Spirochaetota; class Spirochaetia; order Treponematales; family Treponemataceae; genus Treponema; species Treponema paraluiscuniculi. Next base: position 94,006 of record NC_015714.1, read on the forward strand.
TGCGTTGATGTCGTTCCTGGCGTACGCGCGCGAGCGCATAGACGCGCCAATCTCCATTGATATCTACGGAGCGAACGGGTGGTACCGTACAGGCGCGCGCACGGGCCAGGACGTGGAACTGCTAGCTGAGTATGTGGATGTGATCTGCCCGATGTTCTACCCCAGCCACTTTAGCCAGAGCTTCCTAGCTTACGCGCCTGCGCAGGAGCGTCCCTATCGCATCTACTACTACGGCGCGTACCGCAACCGGGTGCTGGCCCGCAACCGGGTGGTCATCCGACCCTGGGTGCAGGCCTTCTACCTACCGGTCTCTTACGACCGGGCGTACTACGGCGAGGATTACGTGCAGCGCCAGGTGGCTGGCATCCGCGAATCAATCGATGAAGGATACACGTACTGGAACAACTCAGGGCGTTACTCAGACGTCCGGCCCGACGACGCGCGCCTCCGTTAGCCGCCAAGGCAACCCGGCGAGCGGACGCCCCTTGCTGGGCCGTTTTCCCACATAGGACCGAAAATCAGCGTCCGTCCTCTCAGGAGAAGAACTTCTCTAGCTCGTCTATGTCCGCAGTCCTAAAAAGCTCGCTGCTGTCCTCGTCAAGGATAACAACCATTGGAACGCTACCTATACCGAAATCCGAGACCAACTTGGCCCCTTCGGGGGAAGTCGATTCAGCAATCTTTTTTTCTACATCTGGCAGACCACTGCAATACTCGCGCAGGCGCGCGCTCGCCTCGTCTGCCCCTACCACAGCGTTGACAACCATAGCAAACTCCCTCCGTTTCCGTCAGTCTGGGGCTTACCCCCCCCCCTGCACCGATACCGCACAAGCTACGCGAGTTCAGTCAACTCGGCGCACAGCACACGCAAAAGACCGCTACTCGGTGAGGATTTTAATAACCTCCGCTTTACTTGTTGCATCAAGGATCTCCCGACGCTTCTCAGAACTCTTAAACAGGAGACTGATCTCAGCCAAGAACTGCAGGTGCGGACCAGTGACGTCAAGTGGAGAAAGGGTCATTATGAAAATACGACAAGGTTCTTGATCCAAAGAGTCGAAGTCAACCGGACTGTCAGAAACACCAACCCCTGCAACCAGACTACTCACTGAATTAGTTTTACCGTGGGGTATGGCAATGCCATACTTCATCCCCGTAGACATTTTTCGCTCTCGATCGAGCACACACTCCCGCGCAGCAACCTTGTCGCTCACCCTTCCTGCACGGACGAACATCTCGAGCATTTCGTCGATGATCTCCTCCTTGGTAGAACCCTTTAGGTGCAGGCTTACGGTTTCCGGCGTCAACACGGTCTCCAAATTCATTCCCCCAAGCTAAAAACTCTCAAAGGAAAAGTCAAGCTTTTTGGAAAAGCTCCCCACGCTCTTTCCGCTCCCAGGATATCTTGACCTTTTGCCTACTTGGACTTTACCATGCGCGCATGGGGTTCGCCACCAGGGAACAGCTGAATAGGTACTACGATTTGTACAAGGATGTCGATGTAACTTTCTCAAAGGATGTGATGCAGGCGCTCTGTTTTAATGCGCGGCAGGTGTGCGTGCGAAGCGCGGGAGGTCAGTGTTCCTGCGTAATGAATTCTGCGTCTATGGTGGGTGCGAAAGTTATTCTCAGCAGGAAGAGTAGTCTGCTTGAGAGCATTCAAGTGGAAGGGGCGAGCGTCAGCATACGGTTTTCTTTCTTTGAGTCCGATGCGCGGGATGCGGTTTCCTTCTTCGTTACTTCCAGGGTTCTCGGTGTTGAAGACTATGCCGAGAGTACGGAGCTAGTGGTGTTAAGCGTGGCGTATACGCAGCGCATACCTGATATGCTCATAGAGCGTTTGGGTTTGCTTGTTGAGGCCAACATTAGTTCCAAGAAGCGTAAGTCGGAGCGTATTGCGGTGAACAAGGAGAGTATGCGCAGGATCGGCTTGATGAGAGCGGAGACCATCGTGTTCATTCAGGCGATTCCTCGCCGCTGCGTTCTGCGGGATGTTTCCTTTGGTGGTGCGAAGTTCATCATGATGGGCGTTGCGCCGTTTTTGAAAGGCAAGGAGACGGTGCTGAAGCTTGATTTTGAGGAGCCGAGTACGAGCATGAGTATTAGGGGGCACGTGGTGCGTGCAGATCAGGTTGAGGGGCGTAAAGACCTGGTGGCCGTGGCCATGGAGTACGACTTTGATGTGGTGCCTGTCGCGTATCGTATGTGTTTGAACCGCTACGCATCGGACCGCTGTCGCCGTTTTCCCGGTACGGACGAGGACTGCTCTGCGGCGTCTGCCGGCGATCCAGGGCGGTCGTCAGCGGGCGCTGAAGGCATTGACCTTTCTGTACCCTTCTCTCTGTCTTAGTTTTAATGGCGCTTGTCACCGGATTGCCCCTTAGGGGGGTCCGCATGTCTGCGGATGCGCGCGAGGCTCCGTGCACTGAGCCGCGCTCCGACCAGTAGTTTCGAACGCACAAACCAGCCTCGTGGCACTTCCAGTGCGTATCGTACTGACCGGTTGCTGCGTACGCTGTGTGTGCTCAGCGGGACTAAGTCTTCTATCTGTACGATCGCCCCTTGAGCATCCAGGAATGCGAGAGAGAGCGGGTGTGGGGTGTCCTTCATCCAAAAGGAGAGGCGTGTGTCCTGTTTATACACGAAAAGCATGCCCGTCCCGTCGGGGATCCGTGTACGCCCCATGTACCCGCGCCGCCGCGCTTCTTCCGTGAGTGCGAGTTCTACAACCACCGGCACGTACTGCCCTCCTGTACAAAAAGCGATTTGCGCTGTTTCTAGGCTATTCGTTCTGCACGCCACACAGGAAAGCAACCCCAGTAACAAAAGCGACAGCGCAGCAGGTGTCCTGTGCAGGTAGAAGGAGACGTGCTCTTCAAAAGCCTTGTACAAAACGCTTTCGATCCTTTTCAGCATTGCTCTTTTGAGTGTCGCGTGCACTAAGCTGTTCGTTAAAGGCGCGGATATCTATGTACTTGATAATAAGAGGCCGCTCGAGCACTAGGCGTGTGGACGCGTCTTCCCACAAGGCAACCCGAGGACTGAGCTTATGAGGTTCGCCGTATTTTTTACACAAGTTCTCATATACCGAGTAGTAGTCTATCGCGTCAGTGTTGAGTTTGAACGTCATAGCATATAGACGGTCACGGTAGAACTGAAACCAGCTGCGTGCAATAAAGTGGGGACCCGTGGTCTCAATCAAGATACGGTTCTCACTCATTAGCAGTGACACGTCGCGCTCGCCGCGATATCCAAAAATACTATCCTTTTTCAGTGCTTCCTTTACCTCGGTTACGCCCATACCCAAACTCAGCGCGCGGTACACGGCGGGAATTTTCTCAGGAGAATGTGTCTGCGAAAGAGGAGTGACTGTAGCCAGCATTCTCGCACCGCCTGCGCCGCGACTAGGGGAAGGGGAAGAACATAAATAAGACTGCATATGCAACACCCCGCCCAACGCAAGCGCCATACAATTTTTAGCATAATTCATGCCGTTTTCCTCTCCTTGTGTGGATACATCTACTGCCTGTTGTGTGGGTCCTTGCGTGCCTTGGCGAGGATACGCTTTTTCTTAAAATAGGCAACGCGCTTCACCAATTCTAGGTCGTCGGTGACAGATATTTTGTTATCGACACAGCGGACAATAGGTTCTCGTAAAAAGTCCTCGGTTACCTGAGAGACGATGTCTTTAGGGAAACCGCACATGTGTGCGAGTTCTATGGGACCGAATTCAAAATCGTAGGCCTTGCCGGTGCTAGGTATGTAGCGAATCTTTTCTAACTGAATGGCCAACATGTCGTACATTTTTTCAGTCGGTTCCGGAAGCAAAGTATTCGCGAGCTGTCGGTACATCGACCAGATGCGATCTGCGAGCGTGGTGGTAAGACGCGCAGTCAATTGCGGTTGTGTGGCTACCAGCTGTTGGAAGTTCTTGCGGTTCACGGCCAAAAGCTGGCAACCATCAGACATAACAATGGCGCTTGCAGAACGCGGCTTGTTCTCCAGCAACGCCATTTCCCCAAACATATCTCCTTCTTTTAAAATCGCCAGCACTACCTCATTGTTATCAACAATCTTAGTAATTTTTACATGTCCTTTTTGGATGATGTAAAACTCATTTCCCGATTGACACTCACAGAACACCATCGCCTCTCGATCGTAGCAGCGCGTGGCTTCAAGTATGTTAGGTTCGAGTATTTCTACTGGTACCTTAACTCCTGTGGATTTAATCGCAACAAACCGTTTGCGTGCTTCCTCTGCATACGTCCCCTTGGGACTTTCCTTGAGATAATGATAGTACGCATAGAGCGCAAGTTCAAACTTCGTCATTTTGACGTAGTATTCGCCAACAGCGAAAAGATGCGAGACATCCACATCAGTGTGTTTTTTCAATGTCAATTGGGTAAGCGCCTCATTGAGGTAGCGCATTTTCTTTGTGAAGGAAAGGATGATTTTCATAGCAATCGCCGCGTTCTTTTCAATGAGCTGGGGGAACTGCTCATAACGAATTGCAATAAGCACGACATCAGTGAGCGCAACTGCAGTTTCAATCTGATTATGCCGCGACATGCAGGCAACTACACCTAAAAAGTTACCCGCGGTTAGGACGTTTCCTTCCTCCTCTGCAACTATCTCTACTTGTTTTGCAATACATACCTGACCGCTGTGAATGATATAGAAAAGATCTGCGTCAGCTTTCCCCTCTACTAGTATGTAAGAACCCTTCTTGAAGTTAACAAACGTCAGCTGTAACAAAGTATCCCACTCCTTCCTAATCGTCGCTCTATGCTCTGTTTACAAGACAACCCGTACGTCTTGCAGTGCACAGGTGCCTGCCTCATGAGTCTCGCGAACTGGAAGTCATCCTCACAGATTCTCCAGAAAAAATGATTTCCCGTTCGAGCCACACTCCGTGTGTTTCAAACACGCGTTGCCGAACAACGCGCAAGAGTGTGCGCACCTGATGTGCGGTGGCATTCCCCGTATTGATAATGAGATTTCCATGCCAGGGTGCTACCTGCGCAGCCCCGCAGGAGGTGCCCCGTAAACCTGCCTCTTCTATGAGAATGCCAGACGGTTTACCAAAAGCTGGGTTGTTTTTAAACGCGCTGCCTGCTGACGGAAAGCGAAACTGCCCCTTTGAAATACGATCGGCAATCTTCTCCTGCATGTGCTTCCTAATCTGCGCCGGATTGCCGGGAGTGAGACGTACACACAGCGAGAGGATAAGACGCCTTCCTGCATGGAGTTCAACACCGTGAGGACTCTGGAAAGGAGAGCGCTTGTAGCCCCAATCCCCCGCGCGCGCGAAGACGGTCTGAAAACTGCTACAGGTAAACGGTCCACCGTAGAGGCCAAGATATTCCCCTCTTTTGTCTTGTGCGTTTTTTCTCACCTCTGGCAGTTCTTTTGCGCGCGAACGCACGGGGTGAAGTACGAGCGTGCGCGCGGAGTGAAAGCAATCTGCGATTGCACGCCCATAACATCGGGCGTTCATGTACGCGGCACCACCGACACTACCAGGCAGCCCTGCAAAGGTCTCAAGCCCGCGTAGAGCGTGATGGGCACAAAAGGCCAGGAGGGCGGCCACAGGTAACCCCGCGCCTGCATGTACGAGCACTGAGCCATCGCGCTGTGTTTGGGTGTGTAGACTGCGAAAGCGACGAAGGCTCAACATCAGACCCGGTACGCCCTCGTCTGCGATTAACACGTTAGAGCCTCCCCCAATAAGGGACAGCGGAATGCGTGCGCGCTGCGCTTCCTCAATAAGCGCGCGCAGCTGTGTGCAGGAGCGCGGCTCCGCCCAAAACTGCGCAGCGCCACCAATGCGGAAAGAACATCGCTCTGCAAGTGGGACGTTACGGCGCGTGATCCGACGCGCGCGTATCCGGTGCGCGGACATGGACAGAGAACATATACGATTTCACGCGCTTATGCTACAATGGCGCGGTCTTGGCCTTCTTTGCGTTTCGAGGGAGGGTAGACTGAAGCGCAGGCGGGCAAAGGCGTTTGCGCGACAATGGGGCTGGGCGTGGTCCGCACGTGTTCTGCGCCCGGTTGGGAGAAACTTCGAAGGGGCGCACATGGCCTTGCGCGTATACAACACCCTTACTCGTCAGCAAGAGCACTTTCAACCCTGGGAGCACGGGCACGTGCGTCTCTACGGTTGTGGGCCTACGGTGTACAATTATCCCCATCTGGGGAATCTGCGCGCATACGTTTTTCAGGATACGGTTCGACGTACCTTGCACTTTCTTGGATACCGCGTCACCTACGTTATGAATATTACCGACGTTGGGCATTTAGAAAGTGACGCAGACAGCGGTGAGGATAAGCTGGTAAGGAGCGCACAGGCGCATGGCCACTCGGTGTTGCAGGTTGCAGCGCACTATCGCGCAGCCTTTTTCCGCGATACTGCACTGCTCGGTATTGAAGAGCCGTCCATTGTCTGTAATGCCAGCGATTGTATCCAGGATATGATCGCGTTTATCGAGCAATTGCTCGCGCGTGGGCACGCGTACTGTGCAGGAGGGAACGTGTATTTTGATGTGCGATCCTTTCCTAGCTACGAAAGCTTCGGTTCTGCCGCGGTAGAAGATGTTCAGGAAGGGGAGGATGCGGCGCGCGCGCGGGTGGCACACGATACGCATAAGCGTGATGCACGTGATTTTGTGCTGTGGTTTACCCGTAGTAAATTTGTGCGTCATGCGTTGACGTGGGATTCTCCGTGGGGGCGGGGGTACCCCGGGTGGCACATCGGGTGTTCTGCAATGAGCATGAAGTTTTTAGGACCGCGTTGCGACATCCACATCGGAGGGGTGGATCATATTCGTGTGCATCACCGTAACGAGCGTGCTCAGTGTGAAGCAATTACTGGTGCACCCTGGGTGAGGTACTGGTTACACCACGAGTTCTTGCTGATGCAGCTGCAAAAGCGCGCAGTACATGCGGATATGGGCAGTTCGGTGGTGTCGTCTTTTTCTAAAATGTCCAAGTCCTGTGGGCAGTTTTTGACGCTTTCTTCGCTGCAGGAGCGTGGCTTTCAGCCAGCTGATTTTCGCTTCTTTTTGTTGAGTGGTCAGTATCGCACGCAACTTGCTTTTTCTTGGGATGCGCTAAAAACGGCGCGTGCCGCCCGACGGAGTTTTGTGCGGCGAGTGGCGCGTGTAGTGGACGCTGCTCGAGCAACTACAGGCAGCGTGCGCGACACTAGTGCAGAGTGTGCCGCAGAAAGGGTGTGTGAATCGCGCGCATCAGAATCTGAGCTGCTCTTAACTGACTTTCGTGCTGCGTTGGAGGATGACTTTTCTACGCCACGTGCTCTGAGCGCCTTACAAAAATTGGTGCGTGATACCTCGGTGCCGCCATCGCTGTGTGTTTCGGCACTCCAGGTGGCGGATACAGTGCTAGGGTTAGGCATAATACAGGAAGCGACCGCATCGCTATCTGCGCAGGTTCCTGCTGGCGATGCGTTGCCGCAGCGTCCTTCACCGAGTGAGGAGTGGATTGGACAGTTGGTGCGTGCGCGTGCACATGCACGCCAAACGCGTGATTTTCCCCGTGCAGATGAGATCCGTCGGCAGTTGAAGGCTGAAGGGATTGAACTTGAAGACACCCATCTTGGGACTATTTGGAAGCGCGTGTAACATTTTGGGAGATACATTGTTGCATGAGCAGGAGCTTTTAAGAGCACAGGATGATGCAGATTTTAAGCTCATGTACGAGCAGCTTGTGCCAGTGCTCTACCGCGTAGCGTACAACGTGGTGCGCGAGGAGGACATCGCTGAGGGGCTCTGCCATGATGCCTTCATTGCAATGACAGAAAAGAGGATGGAGTTTCCGTCTCTGTCGGACGCAAAGTATTGGTTGATCCGCGTGGTGAAAAATGCCTCGTTAAATTACGCTAAGCGTCGTGTACGTGAGCGTCATTCTTGTGAGCAAGCGTCGCGCGAGCATGTGTGCGAGCCGGATACCGGTGAGCTTCGCTTGTTAAGAATAGAGACGATTGAGCAGGTGCGCGCGGCCTTAGATCGACTGCCCGAGCACCTCCGTGTGGTTTTGCAGTTGCGCGAGTATGGGGACTTAAACTACAAGGAGATCGGACGTATCCTGGGCATCAGCGAGGGGAATGTAAAGGTGAGGGTGTTCAGAGCGCGCGAACGATTAGCGAAGTATTTAGGAGAGACGGATGCGTACCTGTCCTGATTGTGCTGCTTGGTGTGCTTATGTGGACGGAGAAGGTTCGCAACTGCAACGCCGTGAGATATGCGCGCATCTGCAGGGTTGCACGCACTGTGCCACGTGTGTGGCGCACTATCGCGCCATGCGGAGTCTTGTCAAGCATGCTGATTGCGTTTCTTCCCGTGATTTTACAATGGCTTTTCCATATTTGCGCGTGCGTCACCGTGTCGCTTCCTGTATGCCGAAGCCGTGGTGGCAGGCACGTTCCTCTCCTCTTTCTGCTGCAGGACCGGTCCGTGCTGCGGCACTCGCTGTGGCGGTCGCATCTTTATGTGTATGCACCCTGTTGCTTACTCATATTGTTGAAAGGCGTCCTGTATCCCGTGCGGGTGAGGCGAGTTTTACCCCCATTGTACCTATGCGTGTTCGCGCCCCTGTTGGGTACGCGCGCGGTGTGAAAGTGTTTGGTCCTGCCGTTAGTGCGAATTCCAACGTGCTGCGCAAACCAGCTGCGGTGTTCACCGTCTGTGCGTTTGCGCAGTTGTATGGCTCAGATCCTGCGTATGAAATGGAAACAGTGCCGGTGAGGCTATCGGTTATTCCTGTGCCTTCCTATGTGCTCAGTGCTTCAAAAGCGCAGTTCTTTTCCCCATAATCCAGGCAAATGTGTAGTAAAAATAATGCGCCCGCGCGGACGTGTTTCCTGTTCTTTTCAAACCGTTCCGATCGTTGGGTGTTCCTGTCTGCAAACTTGATTGACCTGCTTGTCAGGTAGCCATAAGGAGAATGTCTATGACCTTCGTTGAATCAATGCAGCGGCGTGCTGTGCTTGCGCAAAAACGACTCGTGCTTCCTGAGGCTTGCGAGCAGCGTACGCTCGAAGCCGCCCGTTTGATTGTGTTCAGAAACATGGCCGCAAAAGTTTTTCTTGTCGGATGCGAGCGTGATATCAAAAACACCGCAGACAGGTGCGGTATCGACCTTACCGACATGGTCGTCATCGATCCGAGCGTTAGCAAGCACAGAGATCAGTTCGCAGAACGTTATTTTCAGAAGCGAAAACACAAAGGAATAAGTCTTGCCCAGGCTGCAGAGGATATGCGCGATCCTCTGCGTTTCGCTGCTATGATGCTTGACCAAGGTCACGCAGATGCCATGGTTGCCGGTGCAGAAAACACTACCGCGCGCGTTCTTCGTGCAGGCCTCACCATCATCGGAACCCTTCCGAGTGTTAAAACTGCCTCTTCCTGCTTCGTTATGGATACTAATAACCCCCGTCTGGGAGGAACACGTGGTCTATTTATTTTTTCAGACTGTGCAGTGATCCCCACTCCCACCGCAGAACAGTTGGCTGATATCGCCTGCTCTGCTGCAGAAAGCTGCCGCACCTTCATTGGAGAGGAACCGACTGTCGCACTTCTTTCCTACTCTACTAAAGGATCAGGAGGTGATAGTGACGAGAATATCCTGCGTGTACGTGAGGCAGTCAGGATTCTACACGAACGGCGGGTGGACTTTACCTTCGATGGGGAATTGCAGCTCGATGCTGCGCTCGTACCTAAGATTACCGAAAAAAAAGCGCCTCACAGTCCTATCATGGGAAAGGTGAACACACTCGTGTTTCCCGATCTTTCTTCGGGTAATATTGGGTACAAGCTTGTCCAGCGCCTTTCAGATGCGGATGCATACGGACCTTTCCTGCAAGGTTTTGCAAAACCACTGTCTGATCTCTCGCGCGGGTGCTCGGTTGAAGATATCGTCGCCGCTTGTGCAGTCACACTCGTGCAATCGAATGGACGCTAATGACGTCCACCCAGGCGCGTATACGTGAGGCAGTCCGTGCAGGGAGCGTCCGAGATTATGCGCGCGCTATCCGTATTCTTGAAGAGCTTGCCGCTTCAGGAAAGGCAGAAGGATGTCATCACCCAGATGGCGGTGCGGTGTATGAGAGGGGGGCACAGGAAGAGTGGGATGAGGGGTCGTCTGAGTCGCACGCGCACGGTGGAGATGGTACGCAGGATGCGTATCCTGAGATTTATTTGTATCTTGCGCGTGCATACCACGCACAAAGGCAGTATGCGCGCGCGGTAACGTACGCTACTGTGTATTCCAGGCGCGTGCCGCGCGACGGCGCAGGTTGGTTCTTTTTGGGAAGGAGCTATCTTGCACTGCATCAGGGAGGGTATGCGGTTGCAGCGCTTCGGCGCAGTGTACGAGAAAATCCTGCCTCTCTTGAGGCGCAGGCGCTGTTAGGACTCGCCTATCTGCGGAGTAAGAAGCCGCGTGCAGCGCGCATGGTGTTTGAGCAAGCACTTGCGCAGTATCCAGACAATAAGCGCTTGAACGCAGGGTATTTGAATTCGCTTTTTGTAGAAGCAGTGCAGCATCTAAAACGGGGGAGCGCAGATCTTGCGCGTCAGATGTTTACGTTTCTGATTAATCAGGATGTAGACGGGGTTGCGCCGCGTTTATACTTGGCGCACGCGTTTCGTTCTTTGAAACATTTTCCTGAAGCGCTTACCCAGTATCGTGCAGCAAGCGCATTTGCGCCGCACGATACTGTCCTCAAGTGGTACGAAGCGGCCATGCTTGTAGAAATGGGGTGTCTGTCGCAGGCGGCAGCGTTGCTGTCGACGTTGGGTGTTTCCATCGAGCGTGATCAGATTTCGGATCGTTTTCTAGTGATGGGCGCCGTGCGCAAGCACATGGAGGAGGGGGCGTGGGCTCGTGCCGCTTCTGCAGCGCATTTATACCTGAAAACTTTTGGGGGTTCTGTAGAAATTCACCTGCTAATGGCAGAGGTTCACCGGCGTGCGGGGCGCGTGAACGTGGCTTTGAACCACTACACGCGTGCGATGAAAATAGAACCGAAAAATTGTTATCCGCATTATGGTCTTATGGTGTGTTTGCAGGAAGCGAGGCGCTGGCAAGAGCTGGCAAAGGCAATCAGACGTGCAGAAGGCGCAGGGTGCGACGCGCAGGATTGCTACTACTACCGGGTGATTACAGCTGCCCATTTGAGCAATCCTCCCGAGGAGGTGTTACCGCATCTGCAAGAACTTGCGCGTGGAGGGAAGGCCGATCAGCTTTTGTTCAATGCTCTTGGGGTAACGTATGTGCGACTGGGAATGGCAGATCTCGCACTTCGCTGGTATGAAAAAACCCTTCTTCTGGATGCAGAGGACGAAGAAGCGTGCGTGGGACTGATCGCCTGCTACGAGACGCTCTGCGACGACGCGCGCGCGTACACCCAGTATGGAGCGTACCTGTCCCGCTGGAGGGACAATCGGGTTATCCGCAAGGATTTTATAGCCTTTCTTGAGAGAACAGAACGGTGGTCCGAAGCGGCGGATCACATCGAGTTGCTCGCCTCGGGTGAGCGAGGGGGTTTTTGGGGTACTCGCCTTGCGTTTGCGCGTAAAAAAGCCGGCCAGTACAGGCAGGCTGCAATTATCTACCGGGCGCTCTTACGTCAGAGACCGGACGAGCGGGTTTTACTGCACAACTTGGTATACTGTCTTGACAAGATGGGGCAGGCAGACGCAGGGCTAAGGCTGCTCCGCGCTGCGTGCAACGCGTTTGGGACGAGCGTGGAATCACGCCTGATTGAAGGGGTGCTGTGCTTACACACAAGACGCATCAACGCGGCAATCCGCACACTCCGCGCGGTCCTAGAACAGCGACCGGGCTACACCGCAGCAAGCGAGCTCCTGGCAAAGGCCTACGCGCTGGCGAGTAGCCGGGCCTAGGCATGGGCGCGCTCCTTCCTGACCAATCCCCCAAGAGGGAAACGAGCTAGCCACGTTCGGAGCGTAGCGCACCCTAAAAGGCACGCCGCTTTGACTCACGCGCGCTTTGGCACTCAATGCACATGAGCGAGTAGGGGATGGCGCGCAGCCGATCCTCGGGGATAGATTCGCCGCAATCGGCGCATTTCCCGTAGCGTCCCTGTTCGATACGCAAAAGCGCAGACTCGATCTGTTGTAGACATCTGAGATCCTTTGCGCTCAAAGACTCGAGCATCTTACGATCCATGTCATCAGAGGCAATATCGGCAGAATCCTTAGGGTCCACCCCGGCGACAATCGCTTGAAAATCTTCATTGTTGGTTGTCAGCGAACGCGCAAGCGAGCGCTTGCGCTCTACTAAGCTCACTTTCATTTCCTCAACAAACGACTGATCCACCTGACACTCCTGTATGCGGTACAACGTATCCGGCACCTACCAGTCTGATTGACAGCACCCGACCTAGAGCGTAGACTGCTGGAGGGACCGCTCCGTCCATTATACGGACGATGGAGGGAAAAGGCAATGTTCTGCCCGGCAGGTTGCGTCCGGTGCACGTGGAGGGTCAGTGACGAAAGAAGAAGCAATCGAGGTGGACGGAGTGGTTAAGGAAGCGCTGCCGAACACCACCTTTAGAGTGCAATTGCAGAATGGGCACGAGATACTTGCGTATCTTTCAGGTCGGATGCGCAAGCACTACATCCGTATCGTGCCCGGAGACTCGGTGAAGGTCGCGCTCTCACCCTACGACCTTTCCCGCGGCAGAATTATGTTTCGTGAGCGTTAGATTCCTCTCTCGCAGGAGAGAGGTGCTTGCTCCTCTTTAGCAGCGGGGTTGCTCATCCTTCAAGGAGGATTGAGAGTCCTGCCCTCAGGGTGTGCACTCCGCGCGCCAGGCAGGACACGCTGAATGCGATCCCGAAGAAGCCAAATACTAAAAAGAAGCGTAGCCCGAATAGAGCCAGGAGGACGAGCGCCGCTCCCTGAATGAGAAGACGCGCCCCGTCTTTCCTGGAGCCCGTGCGCGCGGTAGGACCCGCCGGATCGGGCGGAGCGTCTGCACTGCTCCAATAACTCCACCCATTTCCAGGAAAACCACCGAAGAAGGTGTACCATCCCTCGAAGTGTTCGGTTTCCTGCGCGTGCCCTCTCCAGGGACCGCGCGTGTGTGTGTAGCGGGTGCGCGCTCCTGCCTTGTCATCCATACCTGAGGTCCAAGCGCCAAAGCCCTCTGAGGCGTCGCGTCCTGCACGCGAGGACCAAAATGTGCCACCTGCGCGTTCGGCATCGTAGCGTGCGCGTGATGCACGGTCAGAGAGGACGGCGTAAGCTGCGTTGATCCTTTTAAACTGGTCCTCCGCACACGCGTCGCCCGGATTTTTATCCGGATGATACTTAAGCGCCTGTGCGCGAAAAGCTTTCTTAATGTGTTCCTCAGAAGCATCGGCAGCAACGCCCAGTATGGCGTAATGGTCAGGAACAGTGCGCTCGCTCATCGTTTACCCAATGGTGGTCCCCACGAACTCTTGCCTGTTCAGGATGCGCTCCAAATTCGGTAAGTCACGCCCTGTTGCGCAAATGACCTGAATTCCCGACTTTTTTGCCCGGACACTAGCGACTGGGTCAAAGGGGACATGGCTGCCCGGTACCCACTCCTTGTCGACAAGGAGGAGGAAATCATCCCAGGAGAGGGATGTGAGCGCCTTCGCATCCTTGTCTGAACGAGGATCCCCCGTGTACACATGCGCAACGTCGGAAAGGTTAATAACCGTCTTTGCAGAATAACGCTCTGCAAGGAGCACAGCGTCGGTGTCGGTGGAAAAACCCGGTTTCCAACCGGCAGCAACGAGCACCTGACCTGAAAAAACGTTCGCCGCAGTCGGGTCATACACGACCGGATTTGGACAAAGGATTCCAAAAAGGGATTTGAGCAGCTGCGCGTTCAAACGCGTAGCCATGATGCCAATCCAGTCAAGTTCAACGTGTTCGGCCGTGGCATACAGTTCCCTGTCCTCCTGATTATCGCCCTCGTGCGCAGGTTTCGCACAGGCCGGAGAAGACAGGCTCCGTCGTAGCGCACGATAGGCGTTTTGATAAGTGCGCGCAGGTGCACCACCGCCTGAAACGACAATGAGCTTCCGTGAGGCGTCTTCGTATAGGTACCGTTGAACGGAACGAACGAACCGCCCGAGAAGCTCTACGTCGGGCGTCTCAGGCGCAACGATGGAACCTCCAAGTGACAGAACGGTGACCATGAAACCCTCTCGCTGGCATCGTAACGCAAAGAGACCCTTTGGATCCAGGCCCTATGTGTATCTGGCATTGCGTCCCAGTGTGCACGGGGCGATGGAGTGTTCTACACAGGCGACACAGACTCCTAGTTCTTGTATTCTGTGCAAAAACCGACGTAAAAACTGTATCTCCGTAGTCTAGTGAGTGTTCTCTGTGCATGAGTTACTCCCGTACGACCGGTGCTTTACGCGCGGTCCCCCTTGTGTTCCGTTCCGTCCTGGTGCTTGCGGTGTGGGGTGTTTCCTGCGTACAAGCCGCCGATGTGGCGCACAATGCGGATGTACCTTCCCGCTCGCTGAAGGCGCTCGAGCGTTTCCGTTTTTTTGTGTATCCCAAGCCGCTCGACCTTTCTAGTGACTTTCATGCGAAGGCCTTGAAGGAGGGGGCACTGGTTCCTAGCCTTTTCAAGGGGAAGGTGACGCTTTTGAACTTTTGGGCTACGTGGTGTCCGCCCTGTCGTGCGGAGATGCCGTCTATGGATCGCATGCAGGCTCTTATGAGGGGGAATGACTTTCAGATTGTCGCGGTCAACGTTGGTGACTCGAGAAAACAGGTGGAAAGTTTTATCGCGCGTGGAAAGCATACCTTTCCTATCTATCTTGACGAGGAGGGGAGTTTGGGGAGTGTTTTTGCCTCCCGTGGTCTGCCAACTACTTATGTTGTGGACAAGGCAGGGCGCATCGTGGCGGTGGTTGTCGGGAGTGTGGAGTATGACCAACCAGAGCTAGTGGCTCTCTTTAAGGAACTGGCGCGTGACTAGTGTCCCCGGCGTTGTGGGTTCCTTTTTGGCCGGATTGCTTTCTTTTCTCAGTCCCTGCGTCCTGCCGCTTATTCCGGCGTACGTCTCTTTCATTTCGGGAGAATCGCTCGGTTCTATCCGGGCGGGGGCGGCGCGGCTCCAGGTTTTTCTCAGCAGTGTTTTTTTTGTATTAGGACTGACGACGGTTTTTGTGTTGTTTTCGATCGTGTTTAGCGGAGGGGTGCAGCTTGCAGGTGCGGGTGTGCTCACTGTGCTCACGCGTGTAGCGGGCGTGGGGGTGATACTCCTCGGCTTAAACACAATCTTCGACGTGGTTCCGTTTTTGCGTGTGGAAAGGCGTATGCACACAACGGTGCGACGGGTGGGTGTGTTTCGTGCGTATCTTTTTGGGTTGCTGTTCGCAACGGGATGGACTCCGTGCGTGGGGCCGATTCTCTCTTCTCTGTTGTTCTATGCGGCGAGTTCTGGGCAGCTGCTCCACGCAGCAGGGCTCCTGACCGTGTATGCACTGGGATTGGGACTTCCCTTCGTGTTTGCAGGGATCTTTTTTGGACGTGCGGAGCGGGTGTTTGCGTGGGTAAAGCGTCACATGCACGCAGTAAAGCTCGCCTCCGGGATGTTGATCGTCTTTTTCGGACTGCTGATGCTAACGTCGGGGTTGCAGGCACTCAGTCGGCTTTTTCTACGGGCAGGATTCGCGTTAGAGGAATACTCGACGCGGGGAATAACCCCTCTTCGGCAAATAGCGGCACTTCTTGCGCAGTGGTTTTTGTACCAGGGGGTTTGAGCGCGAGCGGCTTTGGGGCTGTGCGGGTGGGTAGCCATCACGTAAATAGTTTTTTGATGCGTGTGAAGGCCAGCGTGACCTCTTCCTCGCTTATTTTTCCTTCCGGTGCATGGGCACGCACCAGGTGTTTGGGAATTTCGTCCAGAAAAGGGGAGGCGGTGCGCTCTTCCCTTTTTCCGCCGCGTTTCCTTGTGCGGCAGTGTGTCAGGTACAACTTCTCTTTTGCGCGGGTAATTGCAACGTAGAAAAGGCGTCGTTCTTCCTCGATGCTGTGAACCTCTTCTATACTTCGTTCGTGTGGAATGGTTCCCGCTTCCACGCCGGCGATAAGCACTACGGGAAATTCCAGCCCTTTCGACGCATGAATTGTCATGAGCGACACAGCGCCCTCTGTTTCTTTTTGGACGTTATCGCGTGCTAGCAACGTAACGCGGTTTAGGTAGTCGTACAAGCTTCCGTGTTCTGAACTCTGTTCCCAGTGTTCGATGGATTCGACTAAGTGTTCGATTTGCAAGAATTTAAAACGTGCGGCATGTTCGTTTTTTTGGAATTCTTGGATGAGGTAATTAAAATACTGAATGTCTTCAACAAATTTGCGTACCTTGTACGCAAGATTTTTCCCCGAAAGTAGATGGGTACGCGCCTGGGTAATGAGCTGGAGAAAATTTTCCACAGCGGTACGATGTGATTCTTTTAAATCGACTGCATGTGTTTTATTGATAATTTGATTCAGTGCATTGAACACGGAACATTGTTGTGTATTAGCAATGTCGGAGACTAGATGCAGTGTTTTTTTTCCAATTCCTCGCCTCGGGGTATTAATGATGCGTAATAGGTTGACATCGTCGTCAGGATTAGAAATTACCCGCAGATAACTAAGCACATCCTTTATTTCTTTCCTCTGAAAAAAGCTCATGCCGCCTGAGACACGGTATGGAATATTTTCTTGCAAAAATACGTCTTCAATTATGCGCATAAAACTATTCGTGCGGAGTAGGACTCCAAAACTACTGAAAGAATAGGATGCGCGTATTTGTTCTGCGAGAATTGTGTTTGCAATAAAGATTGCTTCATCACGTTCCGTTTCGGGATTGAAGATTTCAATAGGTTTTCCTGAATCGTTACCGGACCACAGTGCCTTTTCCTTGCGTTGTATATTGTGTGCGATAACGCCGTTTGCGGCAGCCAAAATAGTTCCGGTGGAACGGTAATTTTGCTCTAAGGTAATTTCTGTGGCGTAGGGGAAGTCTTTTTCAAAAGAGAGAAAATTGTCATGGTATGCTCCACGCCAAGAATAAATTGATTGATCATCGTCCCCTACTACACAGATATTTTGTGTAGCGAGCATTTTCATTAAACGGTACTGCTGTGCACTGGTGTCTTGGAATTCGTCCACTAAAATGTAACGATAGCGATCTTTATATGAAGCAAGGATATCAGGATATTCACTGAAGATCTGGATTGGCAGCACGATCAAATCGTCAAAGTCTACCGCATTAAATAATTTCAACGCAGTCTGATATTCGTGCCAAAGAGCACGTTCCTTGTGCTGTAGCTCTTTTAAGTTCTTACGCTGCATTTTAATAGCGGAAAAGAGCGTGCTCACGCAGTTTGTGTCAAGAACTTCTGGCAGGAGATGTACTTCCTTTGCTGCTTCGCGAATGAGAGCACGTTTATCATTTTCATCATAAATGCTAAAGTTCTTCCTCCAGCCGAGAACATGGATATGTTCTCGCAAAATCGTAACGCCAAAAGCGTGAAAAGTACTGACGGTCATGTTGCGTAAAGGTTTGCCCGTGAGAGCTTTAATACGTTCAGACATCTCGTGTGCGGCCTTGTTAGTGAAGGTCAGTGCAAGAATGCGCGATTGCAGAATACCGCATTCGAGCATATACGCGATGCGCGCCGTGATTACGCGCGTTTTCCCTGAGCCTGCGCCGGCGATAATGAGAAGCGGTCCCTCAAGTGTGGTAACGGCTCGACGTTGCTCAGGATTAAGTGTAGAGAGCATAGACGCACAAGCGTAGCAAAATAGGGCGGAAAAAAGAATATCCGTATGTGGGAGGGCATAGACTGTGGGTAATACTTCAGATTGGGTAGAGATGGATGGATTGCGCTATGTGTATGCCGCGCAGGGTGCGGCCCCCGTGCCTGCTCCTACGGATAATCCTGCTTGTGATGCGCACATGTCGCATGACGTCATAGCGCGTACTGCCCAAGCAGTTTTTGGTATTCGTGCGCTGTTTCCTTGGCAGCGCTTGGTAATTGCTAACATACTGGATGCGGCGCATGCGTGTACACATACAACTCCGTTCGCTGCGGCAGGTTCTTCTCAAACCGATGCTACGAGGGTGACTCATGTGGATGACGTGCAGCCTGAGGATAATTTCGTCGGTGCCATGCAAGACACACGTTTTGATCAGGATGGCGTGTCACGCGCACATCAAGTGGTGCTATTACCAACAGGTGCAGGAAAATCGCTGTGTTTTCAAGTACCTGCCCTCTTTTTAGAGGGGCCGACGCTAGTGGTGTACCCACTGTTATCGCTCATGCGTGATCAGTGCCGTCGGATGCAGGCAGTGGGATTTTCGGTCATCTTGTTACGTGGTGGACTGAATGCGCAAGAGCGCGCGTACATGTATGCGCAGTTGGATAGGTGTGCTGAGGCGTATGGCCGGATGCGAGGCGTTACGCCTCCTGCACACCAGACGGCAGAATTTCCCCCTGCAGATTCGATCTCTTTTGATGCGTCACTCTTCTCTGATGACGTGAGTACCTTCTCGAAGGTGGTACATGTGGATGAACGTCTTGCTCAGAAAAGGACAGAAAGTCGAAGAGGTGTATGCATCATCGCAAGTCCAGAGATACTCACACAACCTGCGCTGCGCGCACGCGTGCGTGCATGTCGCGTTGCGCATTTGGTTATTGATGAAGCGCACTGTGTGTCCGAGTGGGGAGATTCGTTTCGTCCTGATTACGTGCGACTAGGCGAATTGGTGCAGGATCTTGCGCCTCAAGTGGTGACTGCATTTACGGCGACTGCAAGTCAAACAGTGCTTGCGCGCATCATGGAAGTGCTGTTTGGCGGTCGTGCGCACGTGTTGCAGGGAACAGTAGATCGCCCGAACATTCGATACACCGTACGCACGGTGCTGTGTAAGCAGACAGCACTGACTCAACTTGTAGCGCGTTGTGTGCGCCCTGCAGTTATTTTTTGTGCTCGTCGGGTACAGGTGGAGCGTGTAACCCACCATTTGCGCACGTGTCTTTCTGACACACAGATACGTTTTTATCACGCAGGGTTGCAGAGGGAAGAAAAAGAAACAGTGGAGCGATGGTTTCATACCCATGATTCTGCCGTTTTGGTAACTACTTGCGCGTGGGGAATGGGAGTTGATAACCGAATGTACGTACGGTCATTCACGTGGATGCGCCACTGACTGTGGAGGCGTACGTACAGGAGGTTGGAAGAGCAGGACGGGACGGAATGCGTGCAGACGCATTTTTATTGTGGTCACCTCGAGATGCTCGCTCGATAGAAACACTGCCGCATGCACAACGGGTGCGTGCGCACGTGTTGCGCCACTTTGCTGAAAGCGGACGTTGTTGCCGCGCAGTTTTACTTGAGTCTTTGGGGGAACAGAATGTGTGTGCCGGATGTGATGTGTGTGCAGGCACTGCACGTTTTGTATGTGAGGATGTAGAAGCGCTCTTACAGTTTTTGAAAAAGAATGCGCGCAGATTCACTGTATCATCGTTGGTGCAGCACCTCGCGCTACATCAGAAAGTGCTCAGTGTGGCGGATGTACATGCCTTGCTATATTACGCGCTCGAAACAGGACGTGTGAAAAAAAAACATTCACTCTTGTGGGGTGATGTCCTGTATGTTGCACGTTAACGATTCTGCGAGCAGATCGTATCTGCAGGAAAGCAAGAAGGATGGCGAGAACATACAGTTGCCTTGTATATTCCGCGAGTTACGCGCATTTTTATGGCCGAGTGGTTAGCATTACTTCTACAGGTTTTTTATGCAATTTTATATACTGAGCCGTCGTTCATGTGTCTCCGATACGGTGTGGTCTAGGTTCCGTACCGTGCGGGCACAGAACACATCGAGCGGACGCGTCTGTTCGTGGAGGATATTATGAAAAGGTTTATTCCCCATCGGGTGATTCACGCGGTGTGTATCGGGCTTGCACTTGTAGGTTGTAGGAAACTCGATTCTCGTGCGGGGGATTTTGAGTTAACGATTATACATATCAACGATCATCATTCGCATTTGGAACCAGAACCCTTAGAGCTTGCAGTGGCAGGGGAAAGACTCAGAGCGGCTGTAGGCGGTTATGCGGCGCTTGTGCACGAGATACAACGGTTGCGTGCGGAGTCGAAGAACGCATTGGTACTGCATGCAGGAGATGCACTCATAGGTACGCTGTATTCTACCCTCTTTAGAGGGCGTGCGGACGCGGTGCTGATGAACCATGCAGGATTTGATTTTTTTACCCTTGGTAATCACGAATTTGATAATGGAAATGAGGGGCTCAAAGAATTTCTGCACTATTTGGAAGTGCCAGTTCTCTCTGCAAATGTGGTTCCTAATGCTGACAGCACGTTGCATGGCTTGTGGAAGCCGAGCGCTATTGTGGAGCGTGCAGGTGAGCGTATTGGGGTTATCGGACTTGATACGGTAAAGAAAACCGTGGAGTCATCCAGTCCCGGTAAGGATATCAATTTTATTGATGAGATAGAGGCGGTGCGTCGTGCAACTGTTGAAATGCAGCAGCAAGGAGTAAATAAAATAATCCTCCTTTCTCATGCAGGTTTTGAGAAGAACTGTGAAATTGCTCAGAACATTTCTGGTATTGACGTCATCGTGTCAGGTGATACCCACTACCTTTTGGGGGATGAATCGCTCGGACGGCTAGGTCTTCCGGTAGTTGGTGAATATCCCAGAAAGATTATGTCCCCTGCAGGGGAGCCTGTGTATGTGGTAGAGGCGTGGGAGTATGGTAAGTGTCTGGGCGAGCTGAACGTAGTCTTTGACCGAACAGGAGTAATAACGAGTGCAGTAGGCATGCCGCGTTTTTTGTTACATACGAATACATTGCAAAAAAAAGGAGCGGATAGAAAAAATTATCCTCTTGAGGAGGCAGAGCGTGAAGCGCTGCTTGTGGCACTGAGGATGACGCCGGAGATTATATTTGCGCAGGAGAATGATCAGATTATATCTGTGTTGGAAGAATTTAAAAAGGAAAAGGAGACGCTTGGTGCGCAGGCAATTGGCGTAATTACCGGTGCCTCAATGCGAGGTGGTTCTGTGCATCGAGTTCCCGATGCACAGAATCCACAGGGTTCGGTTGCAACGCGGTTTGTAGCAGAGACGATGCTCTCAGACATTCAAAGTTTTGGTGCGGGGAAGGTAGATTGCGTAATTCAAAATGCAGGCGGTGCGCGGTCAAATATTCAGCCTGGTGAGATTACGTATAATGACGCATACACGCTCCTCCCCTTTAGTAACACGCTGGTGTTGGTGGACGTCAGCGGTGCAGAGTTGAAACAAATTATAGAGGATGCATTGCAGTTTGCACTTGGTGATGGTTCCACGGGAGCCTTCCCCTATGGGGCAGGTGTCCGGTATGAAGCGCGCCAAGAACCAGATGAACATGGCAAACGAGTGATAAAGCTTGAGGTGCAAAAAAAAGATGGAG
This sequence comes from Treponema paraluiscuniculi Cuniculi A, assembly GCF_000217655.1. Classification (NCBI taxonomy): domain Bacteria; kingdom Pseudomonadati; phylum Spirochaetota; class Spirochaetia; order Treponematales; family Treponemataceae; genus Treponema; species Treponema paraluiscuniculi. The sequence goes on from NC_015714.1 coordinate 115,520, forward strand.
CGTGGGTGCCAGTAGATGAGCGCGCGCCGTATCGGTTGGGTGTGAACTCGTACATTCTTAAATAGTAGGAAGTAACTTACGTTAGAGGCCTGTAAAGAACGTAGTTCTTTACAGGCTGTGCCAATCTGCTTTTCCGGGAAAGACAAAGGGTATGCCACGTTAGGAGCGGGAAGAAGGGTGCGCACATAACCTTATCTTTGCGATTGACCGTGGTATACTCCTTGCACCTTATGCAAGAGAAAAAGACGCTTTACCTTCTTGATGCCTACGGACTTATTTACCGGAGTTACCACGCGTTCGCGCGTGCGCCGTTGATTAACGACAGCGGTGCGAATGTTTCTGCCGTATATGGTTTTTTTCGGAGTTTGCACACGCTCCTGTGTCACTATCGACCCCGTTATTTTGTTGCTGTTTTTGATTCTCTCACGCCTACCTTTCGGCACGTACAGTACCCAGCCTATAAGGCAAAAAGGGATAAGACTTCTGCAGAGCTTTATGCACAAATTCCCCTTATCGAAGAAATCCTGTGTGCACTGGGCATTACAGTTTTGCGTCATGACGGCTTTGAAGCTGACGACCTCATTGCAACCCTAGTAAAACGAGTTGCGGCTGAGCACTGTCATGTTGTGATTATCTCCTCAGATAAAGATGTACTTCAGCTTGTGTGTGATACAGTGCAAGTGCTCAGACTTGACATAGATCATAAGTGGACATGCTGCGACGCTGCGTACGTACAGCAACGGTGGACGGTCATGCCAACACAATTACTCGATTTGTTCTCTCTCATGGGAGATTCCTCCGACAATGTGCCTGGTGTGAGAGGGATTGGTCCTAAGACGGCTGCACATCTTCTCCACTGTTTTGGCACACTTGATGGTATTTATCGTCATACCTATTCCTTAAAAGAAGCGCTGCGCACGAAGATAGTGTGTGGGAAGAAAGATGCATTTTTTTCTCGTTCACTCATTGAGTTGCGTGACGATGTACCATGTGTTTTTTCGCTCGAAGATTCCTGTTGTATTCCGCTCGATGTAACGTCTGCTGCACGTATTTTTGTGCGAGAAGGATTGCATGCGCTTGCACAACAATATCGTGCTTGTGTGCAAGAAATAGATACAGAAGCAACAAACGATACATTACAAATGACAGAGTCTTCTGTGCTCACATCTGGTCGATGTGCAAATGAGTGTTTCTTATCTCAGGTAGAAGGGAGGGCTAGTACACCGGAGGTGAACTCCGTATTGAAGTCGGAGTTGAAGACGAGTGCTGTGTCTGGCGCCATGCCTATAGAAAATAGAGATCTTAGGCAGGATGTTATGCTTGCACGCAGTGCAGGTCATTATCGTGGTGTTACTGACCCTGTAGAACTTAAACGTATTATTGATTGCGCGTGTGCGAATGGTGTAGTCGCGTTTGATTGTGAAACGGATGGATTGCATCCGCACGATACACGTCTGGTCGGATTTTCGATCTGCTTTCAGGAAGCAGAGGCTTTTTATGTTCCTCTTATTGTTCCGGACGTTTCTCTTCATACCGAGTCAACTCAGTGTACATGTGCACGTAGCACTAATGTCGAGACTGAAAAGGAGTGCACAGAACAGCATGGGGTATCTGCATCTGCTGTGCAGGATCCGGCATATGTCCAAGCTGTCATGCACCAGCTTCGACGTCTTTGGAATGATGAGACGCTCACACTTGTTATGCATAATGGAAAGTTTGATTATCACGTTATGCATCGTGCAGGCGTTTTTGAGCACTGTGCATGTAATATTTTCGATACGATGGTTGCAGCTTGGTTGCTGGATCCCGATCGCGGTACATACGGTATGGATGTACTTGCCGCATCATTTTTTCAGATCAGAACGATTACATTTGAAGAAGTGGTAGCAAAAGGGCAAACCTTTGCGCACGTCCCTTATGAGTGTGCAGTCCGCTATGCAGCGGAGGATGCAGATATTACTTTTCGTTTATACCATTATTTAAAACTCCGCTTGGAAACAGCAGGATTGCTTTCTGTGTTTGAGACCATAGAAATGCCGCTTTTGCCTATCCTAGCACGTATGGAAGAAGTGGGGATTTTTTTACGTAAGGATGTTGTGCAGCAGCTCACTCGATCTTTTTCAGATTTGATCCAGCAGTACGAGCACGATATTTTTTCTCTTGCCGGTCATGAATTTAATATTGGTTCTCCGAAGCAACTGCAGACAGTCCTTTTTCAAGAATTACATTTACCGCCCGGTAAAAAGAATACTCAAGGTTATTCTACTGATTATTCTGTATTGAAGAAACTTGCACGTAAGCATCCCATTGCAGAAAAAATATTGCTCTTTAGAGATCTTTCAAAGTTACGTTCGACGTATACCGAATCGCTTGCAAAACTTGCTGATCAAACAGGGCGTGTACATACTAGTTTTGTGCAAATTGGTACCGCAACTGGAAGGCTTTCGAGTAGAAATCCAAATTTACAAAACATTCCCATTAAAAGCACAGAAGGAAGAAAAATAAGGCAGGCGTTTCAAGCTACTGTTGGGCATGAGTTAATTTCGGCAGACTATACACAAATAGAGCTGGTCGTGTTGGCCCATCTATCTCAAGATAGAAATCTTCTCAATGCATTTCGACAGCACATTGATATTCATGCATTGACTGCTGCATATATTTTCAATGTGTCTATAGACGATGTACAACCTGCAATGAGAAGAATCGCAAAAACTATTAACTTTGGAATCGTGTATGGAATGAGCGCTTTTAGATTGAGTGATGAACTTAAAATTTCTCAGAAGGAAGCGCAGAGCTTCATTTACCGTTATTTTGAAACGTACCCGGGGGTGTATGCTTTTAGTACACAGGTTGCAGAGCAGACACGTAAAACCGGCTATGTGACTAGCTTGGCTGGAAGACGACGCTACATCCGTACCATCGATAGCCGCAATACGCTTGAGCGCGCGCGTGCCGAACGTATGGCGTTGAATACTCAAATTCAGAGTTCTGCGGCGGATATTGTGAAAATTGCCATGATAGCAATCCAGCGCGCGTTTGCGCGCCGACCGTTACGTGCACAATTGTTGCTACAGGTACACGATGAATTGATTTTTGAGGCGCCAGCTGCTGAGACAGCGATAGTGAAAGAAATTCTCTTTGCTGAGATGGAACATGCTGTTGAGCTCTCGATCCCGCTGCGTATACACGTGGAGTCTGGAAATAGTTGGGGTGATTTTCATTAGCATACCCATCTGAGGGATGCAACAGGGCACGTTATGAGGTTACCTCGGCGCGTAGTTCCTTAAAAAATGATGCTACCACGCACAACATAATCAGCGCTAAAGGAAATGCCGCAATGATGGCTAAACTTTTCAGGTGCATGAGTGTGGACTGGGAGAATATGAGAGAAGCGGGAAGGAGAATGCACGCAACCGCCCAAAACGATTTCATTATTTGACGTGGTTCTTCTCCCGGTGCAACGCTTTTTTGCGAATAGGAAGCGATGATGAGCGTTAATGCGTCAAAAGTACTTGCATAAAAGGCGATCATGGTAGCTGCCAACAGCGCCATAACGATGTACGCGCAGGGCAGTGTCTGAATAATTGCGATAATCACTTCAGCGGGTGTATTCCCCGCGCGCAGCAAGTACGCGGCAGGAAGGAGGTGGTGCGTTTGTAAATAGAGCCCGTAGTTCCCCAAGACGATGAAGGAGCCGTACGTACCTGCGATACCCCAGCAGAGCCCTCCGACGATGGTATTCCGGATGGTTCTCCCTTCGGATATCGCGCCGATGAAGAATGGGGTTGCAACAGACCACGTGATCCAATACGCCCAGTAAAAGATAGTCCACCGCTGTGGAAATCCAAGCGTCCCATCCGTTTCCTGTAATGAAATACGAGAAGGATCCATCCACGTTGCCATAAGAAAGAAGTTTTGTAGCATTTTCCCTATCGCGGTGATACCCGTCTCGATAAGATACACGGTTGGTCCTGCACACAAGAAGAAAACAAGAACAGTACTAAAGCAGTACACCGCGGCACGCGAGAGCTTTGAGATCCCCTGGGTACCCAGCAGTACTGCTGTGGTGTACACCAACGCAATAACGCAGAGCAACGCTAAAGCGAGCAGCTGGGTGTTAGAAATACCGAACAAGAGAGAAACCATGAGCGAAAGGAGGGGCGTTGCTAAGGAAAACGTGGTTGCAACGCCTAGAAGCAATCCCACTACAGAACAGATATCGATTGCTTCTCCTATTATTCCGTCTACGTACGCGCCCAGCAGCGGACGACAGGCTTCAGAAATTTTGTGTGTGTGTCGCTTCTTTACATGCAACATGTAGCCGAAGGCCACTGCGAGAAGAACGTAAAAAGACCAAGGTATGATGCCCCAATGGAAAAGGGGATACGCTGCCGCCCATTCTTGTCTTTCCGTGGGAGGGGAGTGTTCTGCTATAAACGGAGCTTGAGTGAAGTAGTGCGCCCATTCGATGAGCGACCAATACAAAATATCCGCCGCCATAGTGGACGTAAAAATCATGGAGCCCCACGTAAAGTTGGAATAGCGTGCGGTGCGCGTAGTACCCAGATACACCGCACCATACCGTGAAAAAGCAATAGTCAGCGTTGTTCCTAAAAAAAACAGTCCGGTAAGGATATAGAAAAAGCCCAGTTTGTTTACCAGTATATTCAAGAGGGTACCGATTACCCGATGAGAAATGTCAGGAAAGGAAATAAATAGGAGTGCGCACGAGATCACGATTCCCAATGGGATGAGAGAGACGCTGAAGTCACATTTTTCTTTCTGCATGATCTGCCCTATGTGTTTTCAGGAGCGTCTGAACTGCTTCGTAATATTCTTTTGCATATCGGTACATTTTCAGTCCATAATCTCCAAACGAGATACCAAGTGCCTGTTTGTAGCTCGTCCACAAAGACCACAAAAATCCCCCAAGAGCAATATAGCAAAAGACGCGCAGGCGCTCTTCTCCGTGCGGATTACGCTGAAAATAACGATACATGAGATCTTCTATCTGGGCGGTGTTAAAGTGGGCATACAAAGAGAACATTGCGATATCCACAAGCGGATCACACATGCCCGCATATTCCCAATCGATGAGCTGGGCGCTGCCATCGCAAAGCAGGAAGTTATCTGGGGTTAGATCGACATGCGTAAGTACGCACGGTTTGTCCACTGAGTCGACAATAGCCAAGAGTGTATTCATTTTTTCTCTCACTGAACGATAGTCAGCGTAAAGAATACTGTACTGGTCGAGGGCAAGCTTTTCGTAATACGCAATACGCGATCTGAAGTCGAACCTATGGGCAACACAAATACCTGATTGATGGAGTTTGCGCGCAATCCTCATGCACAAGTCAAGGTCTGCCGGATCACTAGGGTTTGCACTGCGGCAGTCTTTGTGGAAGACAGTGATTTTAATACCACGGGCAGGCTCAAGGTGAACGAGAGTGTCACAAATATTAAGGGGCTTAATTGCTTCATACACGGCAGCTTCTTGGAAGCGATTGACAAGGAGTTCGGTACCCTCTCCAGGAATTCTGAATAGGTACGGCTTATCATTCAGCTCAAAGATAAAAGATTTGTTCGTCATTCCTGCTTTAAGTGGACGCAGCTTACCGATTGTCATTTCGGGTTGGTTGAAAACATGGGAAATGACGCGCATCCACTCGTTATCGCTCGAAACCATGTACGCAAAATCAAACTTGCGCAGCTCATCGAGCGACTCAAATTCGTAGATAAGGTTGTCAGCCTGTTTGTTGGCAAACATGGTAAGGGATTTTGTATTGCGCATAAAGACGTCTTCCCAGAACCACGCGCGGTTTTCTGGGCGCATGTAGGCAGCTTCGATGAGGGGGATGATCTTTTTAGAAAACGATGCAGAAAAGTAAGCCGGACCGTACATGATCCACCCACTTCTGCCACCAATTTTCACGGCGGTAATTTTGTCGTACAATCCGGTTTTTAGCACCCACTCCTTTGTTTTCCCTTGTGTCTTGACAGCCGCATACCAGGAATCCCACTCATGGGAGTGATAAATGTTTTCGCGTAGCCAGTTATCGCTTGAGAGTATGTAGGTATTTCGAAGTAAATGACGGGCGTGGTAGAGGGTGGATAGGTTGTTGGCAGTTTCATAGTCAGGGTTATAGGTGAGCGTCACGTCATGCTTGTCGACGAGGTACTCAAAGGCCTCTTTGAGGTAGCCGACGACGACCGTGATGTCAGTAATGCCGACTTCGTGTAACTGACGAATTTGACGCTCAATCATGGGCTCACCAAAGACTTTCAGCAGGCCCTTTGGAGTAGCGTACGTAAGAGGCACGCAACGGGAGCCAAAGCCTGCAGCCATTATTACCGCATTATGAACCCGGCAAGACTGATACTGACTATGTGCAAGGGGGGTGAGAGAACGCGTCCGCGCACCAAAGGTCCCGTGGGTTTCAAGGAGTCCTGCAGACTTCATAGCGTGTAGAAGGCGATTGGTGTAAGCCAAGGACAGGCGCAACGCCTTGGCGATATCACGCTGGCAAAGCCGAGGCGCATCGCGCAAAAGCTGAAAAATCTGGAAAAAACGACGCCTCACACTGAGGAAGTGTACGGGCGTGTTCGCCCGTCGTCAAGCACGCAAAAAACAGGGGGAAAAGCACACCCCTCCCTGCTCGCTTTCTGCACACAGCCGTGAGGAGCGCATCCTTCGCTCTCCTAGATAATATTTTTCATCACAATCGGCTGTCCTGTTGCATCAAGGGCGTCGCGCCACAACGATCCTTCAGGATTTACGTGTTTGCGTTGGCACACCACCACATCGATTGGGAGGTGTACAAACTTATTGTGCACCAAGCCAATGATCATTTTCGTTTTACCGCACATCGCCGCATGCACCGCATTGTTACCGAGGCGTTCGCAGTAAATCGAATCTATGGGCGCAGCAACCGCGGAACGAATCAAGTAGCTCGGATCGATGTACTTTAAATTGGTGTGTATACGCTTTTCTTTGAAATAGACTTCAATCTTTTCTTTTAAGAACAAACCGATATCCGCAAGGCGCTTGTTACCCGACGCATCCGTGCCGCTGCTCACGCGCAAACTACCTCCTTGGGAATCACCGGAGGGCACACCGTCCGCATTTACCATTAGGTCTTGCCCCGCACCTTCTGCTACAACGAGCACCGCATGCTTACGTAGCGCGATTCGCTTCTCTAGGTGAGCCAAAAGCCCATTTGGACCGTCAAGGTCAAAGCTCACTTCAGGGATGAGTACGAAGTTTGTCTCATGGCTCGCAATCGCCGTGTACGTAGCGATGAATCCAGACTCACGCCCCATGAGTTTGACCAGTCCAATGCCGTTAATCTGTGAACGAGCCTCCATGTGCGCTGCGGCAACTGCCTCTGTTGCTTTGACAATAGCAGTATCGAAGCCAAATGACTTTTGAACAAAAGAGATGTCGTTGTCCACCGTTTTGGGAATGCCGATGATGGAAATCTTAAGGTTGCGGTGTTTTATTTCGTCGGCAATCTCTTTTGCTCCCTTCTGACTGCCATCCCCCCCAATGATAAAGAGAATGTGCAGGTTGAGCCGCTCGATACCATCGACGATGTCAACCACACGGTTCCCCCCACCGCGCGAGGTGCCTAGCAGCGAACCACCTGTTTTGTGGCAGTTATCGATGACCTCAGGGGTGAGCGGCAGGATATCGAAGTTGTAATCGGGCAAGAGGCCCTTATAGCCAAAGCGGATACCACTAATGCGCTTAACGCCATAGCGGCCCCAAAGGCAGCGGACGATGGCGCGAATGACATCGTTGAGTCCGGGACAGAGCCCTCCACAGGTGACAATACCTGCATGAACGTGATGCGGGTTGAAGAAAATCTTCTGGCGCGGGCCCGCACGTTCCATCAAGTTTTTATGAGTAAAGGGCCCTACCGTCTCCCCCAGATGCGCACTCAGTTCATGGCTGATGTACTCATTGTCACTGACGTAGTTAGGAATGAAGTCGCCAAGGGTGTGAGACAGGTAGATGGGAGAGGGAATTTTGCTCTCCCCCAATGACTCTATAGAAAAATCGTACTCTTTAGGAAGATGTGCCATGGGGTCCTCCGCGTACCGCGTGCGTAGAGACTCCCTCAGGCTAACGCAATGGGGTGAAAGATGCAATATGAATTAAAGATGCGAAGATGCCCTGGGTGTTTTCATTGAGCGTTCATTTCGTTTTGCCTTTGTACGGAGTAGGGAGACTGCTGACTCCGGCGTATTTCGTATAACAGAATACCTGCGGCAACCGACACGTTCAGACTGTCTACATTCCCCTGCGTTGGGATAGAGATGAGTGCGTCGCAGTGCGTGCGCAGCAACGGCGAAACGCCGTGCCCCTCGTTGCCTAACACAAGCGCTGTCTTAGGAGGAAAAGTACGGGCGCCTATTGCTTCTCCTGCTACATCAGCACCGTATAGCCAGAATCCTGAACGCTTGAGGATACCTGCAGTGCGCACTAGGTTGCGTACACGCACAAGCGGTACCCATGCAACAGCGCCTGCGCTCACTCGCGCGATAGTTTCTGTACCTCCTGCCCCATGATGGTGCGGCAGGAGCACTGCATCGACAGAAAATTGGTCTGCGCTGCGTACAATTGCCCCAACGTTGTGGGGATCAGTAATTGCGTCTAAGACGAGCACAAGCGCGTGCGTGTGCGTTGCCAGTGCATGTAACAACGTTCGTTCCTGCGAGCTGTCCACAGCGGGTTGTTTTTTTCTTGTATGAGAACCCTGCGGCGTTGCGCTCGGTGAACTTAGAACAGCAAGGATACCGCGGTGATCGCGCAGCGCAGGGGGTAAGCTACGCGCTAGCTTATCAAGCACAGCACACGTTGTGTGCGTGATCCGTATCCCCCGTGCCGCGGCCATACCAAGGAGTCGTTTGATACGCGCATTTTCCGCTGCATAATAGAGCGTGAGCACACGCACGCAGCTTTGTTGCGTCTTGCTGTTTTTTCCCCCCGCGTGTAACCCTTCTGGCGCGGCAGGCTGCGCGCGTAGAAACTCTTCGATGGCGCGTAATCCTGAAATAACCATACGGAGTAAGTGTTCTCCTCCTTGTATCGCAGCCAGGCGCGCTTTGCAATAGCGCTGCTGACTGGAAGGAGCGACTGCACAATTGTATCGGCAATGTGCAGTTGTGTGTCTTTGCCGGAATGCGCGTGTGCTGTGGGGCTGCTGATGGCAGCTGCCAGTCTGCGTCGGTCAAGTGGAGGTACCGGATAAGTTTTTGATCTGAGTGAGTGTTCGTTATCTGCTTGACAGAAAATACGTGTCGTACTAGCCTGGGCCTCCCTCCCTGGTTGTGTAATGGTAGCACCGCAGATTCTGGTTCTGTGTGTGGGGGTTCGAGTCCTCCCTAGGGAAAGCGCGTGTGGTCCCTTCGTCTATCGGTTAGGACATGAGATTTTCAATCTCAGAAGACGGGTTCAATTCCCGTAGGGACTATTCTTTTCTCTATTTAAAAAGGGGAGGAGCGCGTGTGGTCCCTTCGTCTATCGGTTAGGACATGAGATTCTCAATCTTAAAAGACGGGTTCAATTCCCGTAGGGACTATTGGGGTGTGTATTCCCCTGAGTGCGTGGCTATGGTGACGCTATGAACGAACAGCTCTCAACATTTGATAAATTGGTGGAAACGCTCTCCACTGAGGACGCGCAGCGTATGCTTGCCGATATCGGGAAAGCACTGCGTACTAGTGAAGCTAACGCGGAGACTCCCGCGAAAGTCAAGAAAAAGCGCGCCTTTGCTCGCTGGGATACCAGAGAGGATAGCTTGGCGGGCGAAACCTTTTTTTTCCGCTTCTGGATTGGGGTAAAGTCCTTTTTTCGGTCTTCGTCGGTGGAAGCGTTGTACGAGGAAACACTTCTCCAGCGTCTGGGCAATGATCTTAAGGCGCATTACGCGCAGTACATTGACGTAAAGGAAAAAACCTTCACAAAGGTTTTTTACGACAAGATGGGCGAGTTGCGTAAAACACAGGTATTTTTTGATTCATTGCTCGCCTGCTACAATAGCGATAAGGGGGACTTCTACCTCCTGTTGAGCTCTTTTATCACTCCCGTTGCGTATGAGCAGCTGATGGCGTGCAGCGATCCGTTTGCTGCGCAGGGAGATGGTACTCCTTCTGGTTTGCGTGCGTCCCTCCTTAAAAGAATGGACGTCGCCCTTGCCACCCTGAGTGGTCCTCATAAAACTGAGTTGTATCAGGCGGCGCGCGCTATCGAGTGGATGAAGGTTTTTTGTGAAGTGCCTGTCGATCGTATTCTGCTGCGTTTTACCGTTATCTCCCCGGCGAGTGCCGTGTGTCCCATTACTATTTTGCAATCTGAATTGGAAAAGCTTGCGTGTGTTATCCATGACAGCAAGCATATTCCTGACGCGGTATTGCAGGGGCTTTTTGTGCTGAAGAGTAAAACATCGCTGCATGACGCGCAGGTGGATAACGCTGCGCACGCTGCTGCCTTTCTTAAGGAGGCGAGTGCAGCGCTCGTTGTTATCAAGGATTTATCACACAGCATTCCTATTGAGGATTTTGTCCGTTTTGCAGGTAGGAACATTCGTTGGCAACCTCGGGCAATTGCCGGTGGTGAGGATTGGTTTGTCCATTTTAAGAATGCGTGGAAAAAACGTTTCAATGAAAAATGGGCGCTGTGGTCTACTGCACAGAAGCGTTTAGTGCTTAAGGAGCAAATGCTTTCTCTTCTCGGAAGGGAGCAGTTCTCAGAGTTGACTCATCGGCCATGGGAAGGGTTTTGGTATCAGCTTGTGTTTAGGCGAGAGATGTCTTTTGTCTTTTTAAAAAATTTGTTCGAAGATGCGTATGCGCGCGTCGTTTCACCGCCGCTGAACGTTATTCTTGCTGAGGGCAGTTTCTATCGTCGAGATGAGTTGATAGAGTACACTGACGCGGTAAATGTACTGGAGCAGATGGGAGCAAAGATTAGGAATTTCGAGGTAAGACTTTCGCCGGTGGGGGAATGGGGAGTCGCCTTTAGTGCCCAGCGTAAAGAGCACACAGTTACCATGAAAAGTAAGGGTATTCTGGAAGCTCTGATAAAGGTAATTGACTCTGAGGCGACTGTCTTGCTTGATGCAACCTTAAAGGCATTTCATTGCATTGGCGCTATGTTGGCGAGTATGATCGGGGCGTCGAAAACAAGTGCCTACGCAACGCTTACCAATTGGTCTGATATCCGTGGGAGCGACAATGCTAGCTTCCGTGAGCAGGCTTCTCAGGCGAGAGCGTATGTGCAAACGGCGTCGCGTGCGCTAGTAGAAATGGAGAACCTAGAAACTACGCACCTGTGAGCGTTTCGCTCCTTTTCTGTATTCCTTTCGTGGGATTGGTTTGCAGGGCACGTGGTGATATGCAGCAGCTTGTTCAACAGCAGCGGTTAGTTCTCAATCAGCGGTTGGTGCACGGGCTTTGTTTACTGCAGCTTTCTCGGGGGGATTTGAAGACCGAGGTTCTCCGTGCCGTGCAACGCAATCCCCTTTTAGAAATACGTCCTTCGTCCGCTCGTCACACTGGGAAGGCTTGTTACCTGTCGCTCGGTGATAGACGTGAGCGCATGCGCGCACGTGATCGCTTTCAGCAATTGCTGGAAAATCAGCCCGATAAGCAGGTTGACAATATCCGAGCTGTATTGCGTGAACAAGTTTTTTATCAAAAACACGAAGCGATTGTGCTCGATTTGGCGTGCGCGTTTATCCAGATGTTAGATGATCACGGTTTTTTTTCCATATCTCCTGCGATCTTTCAGAACATGTGTGGTAGTATGCCCACGGCCCTTCAAGAAAAAATACCGCAGGCAATAGCGCTCATTCAAAGACTTGAGCCACAAGGGTGTGCTGTTTTTAGTTTTAAAGAATCATTGGCAGTCCAAGCGCGGCTGCGCTTTGAGCGTTTCTCTGATCCCTTGTATCGATGTGTTATCAATCTACTAACACACCACAGCGAATTGCTTTTCTGCTCTGACAATGTGTGTGATGGACGCGTATCCGTGCACGCGCTGACGACACAGATTAATAGTATGGGGCTTTGTGTGCAGAAGGTTTCGTCAAATGACGTGAAAGATATTTTGCTCCTCATTAAGGAACTACATCCCTTTCCAGGTAAGTGTGTGTCGAACGCTCAGCGGGCTGACACGAACATGTTGCTTGAACCAGATGTATTGATTACAAAAACTGCGCACGGGTTTGTTACACAGATTAACTGCACGGGCATCCCAACTGTGGTTTTCCGAAACGATTACTGCATGCATTCAAAAGCAGCAGAAAAAAACCACGCGTTGAAAGCATGCATGCACGACGCGCTCAGTCTTGTAAGTATGCTCTCATACCGGGAACGTACCTTGCTGGATATCGCGAAAACAATAGTTCACTACCAATGCGGTTTCTTTGATCACGGACCTGCAAAGCTCACGCCCCTGAGAATGACAGATGTTGCACACAGGACCGGATTGAGCGTTTCAACAGTGTCCCGCATAGTGCGCGACAAATGGCTCCAGTACGGATCGCAACACTTTTCCTTAAGGTACTTTTTCTCCCCTCGGGTTTTATCCACCGAAGAATATCGTGATCGGTCCAGTCTTGGACAGAATTACCCGAGTTCTCCGCACTCAAAAGTATCAGTTAAGCACCGGATATCACGTCTCATACAAGAGGCACGAACGCAGCGTATATCCCTTTCCGACCGAAGGATAGCCCAGTTGCTCGGTGAGCAGGGCATCAAGTGCGCAAGACGTACCGTAAATAAGTACCGATCAGAATTACGCACTTGTTCTTCTTCTTAATTTTTAAGATACAGGGGGGTGTCCGCCAGCGCTCCCATCGGATCCCAAGGTTCGAGCGCTATTATTGGCTTCTCTAGCGCATCGAGCCACACCTGTGGTACGAACTTCTTGTCGATCGTAATTTGGTAGAGATATTCGTCAAACCAGCGATCGCTCATAGAGAACATGCCCTTTTTTCCTGTGTCATCTCCCCACGAATTTTCTACCTGCCAGCGTACGGGGTTACCTTGTGCATCCTCGTCAAAACCGGTTATGACCATCGCGTGTGTTAAAAGACTTTCGCCATAGTCAAGCCGTTCTGCTTTATTGAATTCAGGGGTAGTGCCGAGCATCGACTCGTACCCGAATATCTCCGTATCCATGATACCATCTTTGCGCGTCATCATTTGACCTACATCACAACCAAACCATACCGGCTCCCCGGCTCGGATTGCAGAAGCTGTAGCTTCTTTGAGCACTTCAATGGGAGTATTGACATAGCAGATGCACGGGGCTTCCTTTACGGTGCCTAGAAATTTAACCGTGTATGCTCTGCCAAACGGTTTATCCGCAGTTGGCGCGTGAATCAAACTCACTTTGTTTTTAAGATCCCATCCGACGAAATCGCAAAAAAACTTCTGCGGCGTAAGGTCTCTGACTTTGTGAAATTTTTTTTCCTTATCCTTGTACACAAAGTCAAATTTCTCCGGAGGTCTCCCGAGAGCCTTCACGAGGATAGAGTAGATGGAAGAAAGGAACGCTTCCTTTTTCTCCCTCAGGGTATGCAGCGCAACGCCTTCTTCATGCGCAGAACGTAAAAGCTGTGCATGCTTCCTCAGCCGACGAGTGAGGACTGAGAGAAGAACGCGTGAGTTGGAAGAGTGAAAAGTTTCAGGCATACATTCTTTGGGCACAAGACCGTATTTTTCTAATAACCCTGAAAACATATCCCATTGCCCGCCATCTTGGACGGGATTTGCAAGCAGGTGTGCCATCAACCGACTGGTGAGAGGTTCATCAAGTGTTTCTAGGATATTTTCTAAAAAGAAATTTGCTTTCTCCAATTTATCCCAAAAGAAAAGATAGTTTTGGGAAAACTCAACTGTTTCAATGTCCAACTTTTTCATGGTGCTTACACGCGCGGCGTTGAGCGCAGCAAATATCCAGCAGCGACCACTCATTTTTTGATTGGTCATTTCTCCACGTTTTGTCTCGGTAGAAAAAATATGTGTGTGCTGACGCGCCACTTCTGTGTTCAGTGCAGCTTCTTCAAGACCGACGCGCGCAACAGCTCCTGCGACCGCTTTGTGTATAGGATCTGCGGCGACTTCGTGCGCAAACGTATCGAGTAGTTCCTTTGTAAGATACATCATGCCTCCTGTGTTTTTATACTGAGTGAGAATTTTTATTCTGTCTACAACGAAGTCTGTGTGAATACGGTGAGTGTTGTCACAGGAAAATGTTTCCCGTAAGATGGGCGAAAAGACGAGCGTGTGTAGGAAGGTGCCGTGATGCGAATACCAAAGTGGACTCCAGCAACGTGGAGCGTGGTGGCAGGATGCATAGGTGGGGTGCTCGGTATCGTGATTGTTGGAATTGCCTCCCCTATTAGGATCATTTCTCCCACTGATAATGGGGTGGTCACCCGTTTTGGCAAGTATCATCGGACGCTAGAACCGGGATTGCATTATCTTATCCCCTTTGTAGAGCGGGTGTATAAAGTGCCGGTAACCAAGGTGCAAAAGGAAGAGTTCGGGTTCAGAACGTCGAAGAGTTCCGAGCAGAGTCACTATGTGAATAATATCAGTCACGAGTCTCTTATGCTTACGGGGGATTTGAATATTGTAGACGTCGAGTGGGTGGTTCAGTATCGCATTGTAGATCCAAGAGCATGGGTGTTTAATGTTGAGTCCCAGGAGCGAAGGCAAACCATTCGAGACATTTCAAAAGCAGTGGTGAACAGTTTAATTGGAGATCGAGCGATTCTTGATATCATGGGGCCGGAGCGCAGTGCGATTCAGATGCGTGCGAAGGATATGATGAATGTTCTCCTGAAAAGGATTGGCCTAGGTGTTCTTGTTTCCTCCGTGCAGCTGCAAAATGTTGTTCCTCCTCAGGAGGTACAGCAAGCGTTTGAAGACGTGAATATTGCTATTCAGGATATGAATCGACTCATTAACGAGGGAAAAGAGTCCTACAATAGGGAAATTCCTAAGGCCCGAGGTGACGCGGACAAGTTGATTCAGGAGGCTATGGGATATGCGAATGAACGCGTAAATAGAGCAAAAGGAGATGTAGCACGTTTTGACTCAATCTATGCTGAATATGTCAAAGCACCTCATGTTACCAAAACGCGTTTGTACCTTGAGGGACTGGGGGCTATCCTGGAAAAGACTGAAAATGTGCTGTTGATTGACAAAAAACTGGAGAATCTTTTGACGCTCAAGGATATTAGTAAGGTATCGAAGAAGGTCGTGGCAGGAACACGCGAGGAGTAGGGGTATGAGGAAACGTGGACTACAGGTACACGCACGTGTACGACCTGTTCTGAACATAGGTATAGTCGTTGGGGTGCTGTTAGGTGGTGTTGTGCTCCTGCAACCGTTTTACCTCATCCAGGAAGGACAGGTTGCGCTCATCACCCAGTTCGGAGAAATCATAAAAACGAATAACACCGCTGGATTGTATGTCAGAGCTCCTTTTCTGCATCACGTGCATAAGTATACAGCCAAGCTCCTGCGCGTTGATGGAGATCCTCAGAAGATTCCCACAAAGGAAAAACAGTTCATTGAGGTGGATACCACCAGTAGGTGGAGGATTGAAGACGTCAAAAAGTTTTATCAGTCTTTGGGGACTTATGAGGCGGCTTACTCGCGTATTTCTGACATTATCGATTCCTCAGTTAGGGATATTATCACTGTCAATGGCCTAGACGATGTTGTGCGAAGCACGAACGCTATCAACGAGTCCAATCACTCCGAGCAGTTTGACGTCCCGGTGTCGCAGCTTGCCTTTGATAGGGGCGCGGAGAAAACTGCGCACATGACGATAGAAAAGGGGCGAGAGTCTCTTGCGCGGGAGATCTCACAGGCGGCGAATGATCAGTTAAAAGATTTCGGTATTGTCGTTGTCGATGTGATCTTCAAGGGGATTAAGTACTCAGATGAGCTGCAAGCATCTGTGTTCAATCGGATGGTAAAAGAGCGCAACCAGATCGCGCAAATGTTCCGCTCCACAGGCGAAGGAAAGAAGGCAGAGTGGCTTGGAAAGCTCGACAACGAAAAACGCAGTTTACTTTCAAAAGCGTACGAGGAGGCAGAGCGTATCAAGGGTGAAGCAGACGCCCGCGCCGCGGCCGTGTACGCGCAGTCATACGGGAAATCTCCTGAGTTCTACGGCTTCTGGAAAAGCTTGGAGGTGTACAAGAAATCGCTCCCCGACACGGAGAAGATCCTCTCAACCGACTTGGAATACTTCAAGCACCTATACCAGCACTGATCGCCCACGTATGTACCGCCTGAGTCAGTGGAAGCGGTCGCGCCATTTGCTGAGGTTTCCTGTTCCAACCCACTGGTTGACTTGGAATCCGTGGCGGAGGCCTGTAGTCACGAATCTCTTAGCACTCAGTATCGCGTCGTAGGCGGTGAGTCCTCGGCCCAGTCCTGCAGTAATAGCCGCAGATACGGTGCAGCCCGCGCCGTGATTCCATCCACTCTGCACAAGTTCATCTTCAACGAGGTGAAACGTCTTGCCGTCGTAGAAAACATCCAGAGCGTGCTTGCAACCGGGGAGTCTTCCGCCGCCTTTGACGAACACGTGCGACGCGCCGCGCTCGTGAATCAAACGTGCACCCTCCTTCATTTCGTCCACTGTCCGTGGTACGCTGATACCGGCAATCTGGGCGGTTTCAAAAAGATTGGGAGTAACAACTGTCGCGCGTGGCAAAAGTTTCTGGATCATCAATTCGTTCAACTCACGGTGCAATGCATCTCCCGATCCTTTGCATACCATGACAGGATCAAAGACGTATGCAGCAACTGCAAAACGTTCGAGATACTCCGCGACACATTCGATTGCATGGACAGAAGCAAGCATACCGCTTTTCACCGCGCTGACCCCCACGCCTGCAAATGCGGTTTCAAGCTGATCGCGCACACAGTCTTCCTCAAGTGAATGTACACGATGCGACCAGTTCCGGGATGGGTCCATAG
This sequence comes from Treponema paraluiscuniculi Cuniculi A, assembly GCF_000217655.1. Lineage (NCBI taxonomy): Bacteria > Pseudomonadati > Spirochaetota > Spirochaetia > Treponematales > Treponemataceae > Treponema > Treponema paraluiscuniculi. The sequence continues at coordinate 132,536 of NC_015714.1, forward strand.
TAACGATGGCAGTGAGCGTAGCCACACCGAACGCTCCATACTCTTGGAAAGTTTTCAGATCCGCCTCGATACCCGCACCACCTGAAGCATCCGATCCACCAATGCTAAGCAACTTGAGCATAACGTGCCTCCCCGCAAGCGAGGATCCACTCTATTCACCATGGGTGTGGTTTGTCAACCAGAGGTTCTAAGAGAGCAAAATCAAAGGGGAAGGCACAGCATGTACTACAGATTTTTTAAATCCTATGGTAATAACCGATACTGCGAAGTACATGAAAGAATTTAGATTACACGCTTCTTTCCAACCTGCAGGCGATCAGATTGCCGCAATCGACGCACTCGTGCGTGGCTTGCATGCGGGGGCGCGTTTTCAAACGCTCAAGGGTGTTACCGGTTCGGGGAAAACGTTTACAGTTGCAAACGTTATTGCACGCGTGCAAAAACCGACGCTTGTCATCAGTCATAATAAAACGCTCTCTGCACAATTGTACCGGGAATTTAAAGGTTTTTTCCCAGACAATGCGGTGGAGTATTTTGTGTCGTACTACGATTATTATCAGCCTGAATCGTATGTCCCTGCTCGTGATCTCTACATTGAGAAAGATGCTTCTATCAATGCAGAGATAAATAGAATGCGTTTATCTGCAACGTTTAGTCTCATGGAACGTCGTGATGTTATTGTAGTCGCAACTGTTTCGTGTATTTACGGTCTTGGGTTGCCTGAATCCTGGCGTGATCTGCGTATCCACGTGGAAGTCAACCAGTGTCTTGATCTTGAAGATCTCAAGCGGCAACTTGTATCTCTGCAATACGAGCGTAACGACGCGGTGCTCGAGTGCGGTCGCTTCCGAGTTCGGGGAGACGTTATTGAAATTTTCCCTGCGTATTTAGAAGAATTTTATCGTATCGAGTGCGATTGGGATCGAGTTGTTCGTATCCGTCGCATTCATCCTGTAAGCGGTGCTGTTCTAAGGGAATTTGAAGAACTTACCGTTTACCCTGCAAAGCATTTTGTACTTAAAGAGGATGCAATCCCTCGCGCCATGGACCGTATTAGACAAGAACTCGATGAACGGTTGGTACAATTAACTCAAGAGAATAAGCTTGCAGAAGCGGCACGTTTAAAAACGCGCACAGAATACGATCTTGAAATGCTCGGAGAGATGGGGTATTGCCACGGTATAGAAAATTATTCTGCGCCGATTGCAGGTAGAAAATCTGGTGAACCGCCGGTGACGCTTCTTCATTATTTTCCAAAGGATTTTGTGCTCTTTGTTGATGAAAGTCACGTAACACTCCCGCAGCTTGGTGCAATGTATGAAGGAGATCGGGTGCGTAAACAGAATCTCATCGATTTTGGCTTTCGCTTGCCGTGTGCACGAGATAACCGTCCACTGAAAGATTCGGAATTTGAGGCATTGTTAAATCAAGCAGTTTTTATTTCTGCAACTCCTGGGGTGAAGGAACGCACACAGTCTGTGCAAATAGTTGAACAACTGATTCGTCCCACTGGACTTTTAGATCCATGCGTCGAAGTGAGAAAAACGGATGGACAAATAGAAGACATATGTCAGCGGGTAAAAGCTTGTAGTGCGCGGAACGAACGTAGTTTGGTGCTAACATTGACAAAAAAAATGGCTGAAGATTTAACAGATTATTTCAATGGACTGGGAATAAGGACAAAGTATGTTCATTCGGAAATTGAAACTATTGAACGCGTAGAAATTCTCACGAGTCTGCGTGCGGGGGAGTTTGAGGTATTAGTTGGAATAAATTTATTACGAGAAGGTATTGATTTGCCCGAGGTGGCATTCATTGCTATTTTGGATGCCAATATAGTCGGTTTTTTACGTTCGACGACGAGTCTCATCCAAATTATTGGTCGAGCAGCACGTAATGCTCGCGGAACTGTGGTAATGTACGCGGATGCAATCAGCGATGCGATGCGTGAAGCAATAGAGGAAACTGCTCGACGGAGAAAGATTCAGATGGCGTATAATCGTGCTCATGGGATTACACCCCGTACGATTAAAAAGTCTATTGAAGATATTCTGGTCCGTGAGCAGGAAGTAAAAAAAGACGCTGCGCGTGTACAGGTTGCACCCCTGTTGCGCGCAGCAGACGCAGACGTGCGCACACATGCTGCACGCAAAAAAATGGTACAGGCGTTGCGCCTACACATGAAGGTTTGTGCGCGTGAGTTACGATTTGAAGAGGCAGCCCTCATCCGAGACAAAATTTTGCAACTGCAAAGGCAAGACGAGCAAAACGGGGTTTGATAGGGGAGGTGGAATCGAACAGCACGCGTTTTTACCATGTCACTTTCATTCCACAGACAAAGGTGCCGAAGTGGCGTTCGGACCAGATGCTCTCAGTAATACCCATGTAAGGAGCGTCAGCAAGCACCCCCTGTTCCCACTGGGCGCTGAGCTCCACCTTCTCGAAGGGACTGAACGTCAGTCCCACCTGGTACTGAAGCGCATGCTCACGCAGGAGCGCATCCCCACTCTGGTTGTGGTTGAAGCGGTTTGTTGCCCATAGCACGGATGTGTGCGGTGCAAGCCAGGCGTGGGAACCGAGGGGGATGCGATAGCTGCACCACGCTTTGCTCAAGATAGGCGTGTTGATGACGCCGTCCGAATTACTTCCCTTGTACTGCGCACCTCCGTTATTTTTGTAAAAGATGTAGGTGAGGGGGATGTACACGCGTGCTTCGACGCCGGCGTTCAGGCCGGTGAGCAGGTGGGTGTAGGGGTCACCGCTTTTGGTTTCGAGCTTGAGGAATCCGGCAAAATCAAAGTGATCTGCTTGGTTCTTAAAGAAAACACGTTCTCCAAAGATATTAGTGCCTGCGGTGGCAAAGTATATGCCGGAGGAAAGCCACCTCCACTGCATACCCAGGAGCGCGTCTATGTTGAGCGTTTTGGTGTACGTGAATTGCAACCAGGAAATAAAGAGTGCTGTCCGCATCCGCGCGTCAGGATTCTTCTGCTGCTCTATGAGCCTCATGTTTATTTCTAGGCCTTTGCCATTCAGATGTCTTAGGTAACCACCGGTTGACGCTAAGCTGACGATGGTCCGCTGCGCCAAGAGCGTTACTAAGCCAGCTTTCTCCAAAAGACTGCCTTTGCTCAGTTCTTGCACAAAGAATGAAACAACATCTTGTTTCGGGGAGGTCAGCAGCGTGTCCCCAAGACTATTGATGACTTCATGGACCCTCTGTGAGGGAGCCATTCTAGCGTAGAATTGTGCGTCACTCTGGTGTTGGTTACCGGCGTCGAGGGCGAAGGAGAAGCGGAAGCCGGCGCCTGGTTCGAGGGTGAGTCGGCCTCCTACTCCCCACAGGAGTGCTGTTTTGTTTTCGTTCTTGGGGTCTTCGGTACCCTTGAGGTAGTTCTGCTCCAGTGTGGCATTCCCTGCCAGCTCCAACGTAAGCAGCCGCTGACGGTCGACGCCATAGGAAAGCGTTGCATCGGCCCCGAAGCCATACTTGCTGTGCGTGGTGTCAGTACTATCCCAGGCACCATTGGAAAGGAAGGAGAGGAAACCGATGTCCACATCTACTCCGCTGTTTCCCACATTGTGGGCCTGGTAGCCGAGTTTTGCCCCGGAGCCGGAGAAACCAGGGGCATAGCGAGTGTTCTTTTCTGAATAGGCACGGGTCGACAAAGGGTTCCCACAGCTGGGCGAAGTTAACCACACAGGAAGGACTGGTACCCACTGTCAGGTAGGCCCCATAACAGTGCAGGGTTGCCTGGAAGGAAGCGGTAGGTTTGGTAAAGGACAGGGCCGTTGAGCTTTTAGAAGATGCAAGCTCTACTGCCAGGTCCTTCAGCTGCAGCTGTGCCCACACCCCTGAGCGTGCCTCCCCTCGGCGGGTGTGGGTGTGCTTTGACACCAACGGCAGGGAAATAGTCAGACTATTGGTAGTGCGAAACCCATGGGTGTGCTTGCCCGGGTCAGTGTGTGGATTCTTCTGGAACGCAATGCCCCACTGGAGCTGGGCTGTGCCACTGACCTGCGGGGTGAGTACGCCTGCATAACCAGAGGCAGCACATACCACGCCCGCACGTACCCCCGCTTGCATCACCTGCCTGCCCACTCACTCCCCCTCCTCTCACTTCTACCTCACCCCCCCCCACCCGTCTAGAAGACACGGAGAGCTCTATCTCATGAGCACCTACACACTCGCCTTCTCTTGGGGGACAGACAGAACTTCCGAAGAGAGAACAATAGGTTCCGGCGATGTTTCGAATAGGGCAAGGCGTTCTGACGCCTCCTCTAATGACTGCGCCAGACGCGCTACCGTGGCTTTGCTTAACGCAACGTTCTGCTGCGCCGATTCAATCATCGCCTCGTACTCTTTGATCCCCCGTCGATATTCCTCGATTGATCTGCAAAAGCTTTCGCACACACGCTGCTCTGACTGAAGCTTTTGACGGAGCTTGGCGCACTCTACCTGATACCCTGCACGTGCCACGCGCATCCGCGCTTCTGCCACGGTACGCAACAGCGTGCTGAGTTCATCGGGTACCGTCAGTCTTGTCTTCTGAGATAAAGGAGGCTGAGCAAATCCTTCCTCGGTAAAGAAACAACTTGCGTATGCAGCACCGATATGCGCGCACAGCGCATTGATATCCTCATCCAGTTCACTGACCTGCGCTGTGAACGCCGCAACGCGCTTCAGCGGCTTGGCACCACAGTCAAGGGCGCGCAGGCGCGCGTCGAGTGCTTCTTGCTCATCCATAAGCTCCTGGCTATGTTGAAGGTTGCTCGCGTAGACGCCGCGGTCGGATATGAGCCGTGCGTACGCGGCACTGAGTGCGGAGGAAAACTCGCCTGCGTGATACATGCGCTCGACGTCCGGATGCGCAATGACATCCGGGGTACAGAGCGTAATAATCTTTTGAATTTTTGCTTCGAGCACGCGAATCCTGCGCTGAACAACCGCGCTCTTCGCCTGGAGGCCAACTCTTTCAAGAATTGAACCAAATGTGCATGTTTCCAAGAGCTGGTCACGCTTGGCGCGTAAATCCTGCAGAGTAGACTCAAGCTCCGCCGTACGCGCATAAATCGGTTCGAGCGCAGGTAGGCCTACGTGCGCGTAGGTGGCATAGTACTGGGCTACAAAACTCCTGAGTACATCCCGCTCCTGACGAGCGTGGCGGTGCAATACTTTGCTCACCCGCTTTCCAAGAGCGGCAAGTTCTTCTTGTCTTTGAAGTATCGACTTAATATCAAGGATAGACTCAGCAACCTGATCGCGCTGACGTTGAAGCGCGTGGCATCGGCTGATGTCAGTGTCCTGTACGCCAAGTTTGCTGATGTCACACGCAGCACCGCCGCGCACAATATGTTCACCGAGACTGCAACAATGGCTCTGCAGATCCTGCTGCGCACGCTGACACGCGGCATTCAGCGCGGAAAGACTCTTATCCGCGAACATGACCGCATTGTAAACACTTCCCCTGCGTATGTACAGGGCACCTCACTCCCTCTCTACCCACGCAAGGACAGACGTCCTGCCTAACTCTGGCGGGGTACTACCTGCGCGCTCGTATTCGGGTACAGATTATACGCCCGATCCATTGCGTTAGCGCAACCTGCGCCAGGATTGCAAGCACTGCCATTGTCATCACCTCTGGTTGGAAGCGCTGATACCCGTAGCGGATCGCTACGTCTCCTAAACCTCCTCCCCCAATCGCCCCTGCCATTGCTGAGTATCCAATTAGATTAATTACCATCAGTGCTACACCAGAAACACATGCAGGAGCAGCCTCAGGCAGCATGATTTTTAGTACAAGTTGCCGCATGCTTGAACCCATCGCCACCGCCGCTTGGATTATCCCTGGCTCCACCTCCAGCAGAGCACTTTCAATCACCCGTGCCACGAAAGGGAGCGCAGCTATCGCAAGCGGGAGGATAGCCGCCGCCGTTCCCACTGTGCGTCCCGTGAGCATACGCGAGAGCGGAAGCAACACCACCAGCAAAATCACAAATGGGAAAGCGCGCAGCACGTTCATTGACGAACTTAACACACGATGCCACGCAGGATGCGCCCACACGTGTCCAGGCGACATTACGCACAGCAATATCCCCAACGGGGTTCCCGCTGCTAGCGCAATACTTGCTGAAGCACACACCATCAGACTTGTCTGTCCGGTTGCACGAGCTACTAAAAGCCACAGTGTCTGGTTCGCCATTACCAGTGTGCCTTGTCAATAGCATGCACGGCACACGCACCCGAAGACATTCGATGGAAGGGTTCTGACTTTGCAAAAGAGGCAAAAGAACAGCCCGACAACAACTGCTGTGTGATCAGCCGCCGTGGCGCAGCAAAAAGTTGTGTCACCCTTCCTTCTTCCACTATTTCTCCCTCGTGCAATACGGCGGCCCGATCGCACAAGTCGCGTACCACCTCCATCTGGTGTGTAATCAATACGACCGTCAGACGCAGTGAGCACTGCACATTTTTCAGCAACGTCAGAATTGACTGTGTTGTTTGAGGGTCGAGAGCGCTTGTTGCTTCGTCGCAGAAAAGTATTGCAGGTTCTGCAGCCAAGGCGCGCGCAATGGCTACGCGCTGCTTCTGCCCACCTGACAGCGTGCTGATACGCGCCTGTGCTTTATCTGCAAGACCAACCAAGTGTAGCAAATGCAACACGCGCGCGTAGGCGTCCTTACGTGCATACCGTGCAATCTCAAGCGGGTAGGCAACATTCCCAAAGACGGTACGGGAAGAAAACAGATGAAATTGTTGAAAGATCAATCCTATGCGCCTGCGCTGTGCACGCAAGGCAGCACCGCGCAGTAAATCTACCCTCGTGGTGTGATAAAAAACGGCTCCTTCGTCAGGTTTCTCCAAAAGACTCATGATGCGCAGTAGCGTTGATTTTCCTGCACCACTTTTGCCGATGATTCCATACATTCCGTGCGCCGGGATCTCTAGGGAAATATCTCGAAGTATAGGAACACCTGCGTATGTCTTCTTTAGCCGCTCGAGTCTGACCATGGGGACCAGGGTCTCTGCAAATAGGTACGTGTGTCAACACTACGGTATGCGATCCTGCAGCACGGGTGCGGTGCACGGCGTGACTTGTACACGCATGCATTTTTACCGTAGGATGCGCACTCGTGGTCTGTGTCTCTATGGCTGAGTGTACCCGGGAACAGAGAAAGAGACGAGGTGCAGGGCGTGCTGATGAGCATTGGCGGACGTTGAGTCCTGCCTCTTGCGCGGCAGATGCGCTGACGGAGCATATTTCTCCAGCGTATGCGCATTTGATTGCACAAGCGCAGGGCGCGGACGCGCAGGCGCTGAAACGTCAGGTGTGCTTTGCGCCACAGGAGCGTGTGGTGCATGCTTGCGAGTGTGCCGACCCATTGGGTGAGGACCGGTACTGCGTGACACCCTTTTTGGTGCATCAGTATGCGAATCGTGTGTTGATGTTGGCAACAGGACGTTGCTTTTCACACTGTCGCTATTGTTTTCGCCGCGGTTTCGTCGCCCAACGTGCAGGGTGGATCCCCAACGAAGAGCGCGAGAAGATTATTACGTATCTTCGTGCTACCCCTTCGGTGAAGGAAATCCTGGTTTCAGGTGGTGATCCACTCACTGGTTCTTTTGCACAGGTCACATCGCTTTTCCGCGCACTGCGCAGTGTAGCGCCGGATTTGATTATTCGTCTGTGCACTCGCGCAGTCACCTTTGCTCCGCAAGCCTTTACTCCCGAGCTGATTGCGTTTCTGCAGGAGATGAAGCCGGTGTGGATAATTCCGCATATTAATCACCCGGCAGAGCTCGGTTCTACGCAGCGCGCGGTGCTCGAGGCCTGCGTAGGCGCAGGCCTCCCTGTGCAATCGCAGTCGGTACTGTTGCGCGAGGTGAACGATTCGGTAGAGACGCTGTGCACACTGTTTCACGCGCTCACTTGTCTGGGGGTTAAGCCAGGGTATCTGTTTCAGTTAGATTTGGCGCCTGGAACTGGGGATTTTCGTGTGCCACTTTCTGACACGCTAGCTCTGTGGCGCACATTGAAGGAGCGCCTCTCAGGGTTGTCGCTTCCCACGCTTGCGGTGGACTTGCCAGGGGGTGGAGGAAAGTTTCCGCTTGTGGCATTGGCCTTGCAGCAAGATGTCGCGTGGCATCAGGAACGCGAGGCGTTCTCCGCACGTGGCATCGATGGCGCGTGGTACACGTACCCGTTCTGACCGTCAAAACACCCCGCGCCTCATCGAGTGGAGAGTGCGCCGCGTGGTACACGGGGCAGCGCGAAACACCCCTGCGTGAAGGTAGGCGGAGGAGAGGGTACGGTGGTATGCACCGAACCCAGTGATGCACCGCCGCCCCCCCCGAGGGTTCCTCTTCTGCCCCGCGCGCCCACGCAGCGCCACAGAACGGTGAGAAAAGAGGACGCGCTCTCTACCGGCTAACACATATCACGCGTGCACGCAGCCCCCTCGCTGCCGTTGATGCGAGCTTCCAAAACCTCGAGTGCATCGCGAAGCTGCTGTGGCAGCCGCGCGCCAAACTTTGGGTAGTGATTCTCTCGGATGTCTTTAATTTCCTTTTTCCATCCGGCTATGTCCACCGACAAAAGCTCTTTCACTGCCTGCGTGCTTACGTTTAACCCCTCTGTGTTCAAGGCTCCCTCTTTGGGCATCCAACCGATCGCTGTTTCCACCGCGTTGTCCACACCATCACAGCGGTCAAAGATCCACGCGAGTACTCGGCTGTTATCGCCATATCCGGGCCACAGGAAGTCGCCCTCTGCATCTTTACGAAACCAGTTAACGCAGAAAATCTTTGGCAGGTTTTCGGCACGCGCCTGCGATCCGAGCTTAATCCAGTGCGAAAAGTAGTCTGCCATATGGTAGCCGCAGAAGGGGAGCATCGCGAACGGGTCTCGGCGAATCTGACCTACCTGGTCAGAGATAACTGCTGCAGTTACCTCCGAGCCGATGATGGAACCTAGAAACACCCCGTGATTCCAGTCCCGGGCCTGATGCACCAGGGGAACCGTACTGGGGCGACGGCCTCCAAACAGAAAAGCGTCGATAGGGACCCCTTCGGGATCTTCCCAGTTACTTGCAATTGCAGGGCACTGTCGCGCAGGAGCGGTAAAACGCGCATTTGGATGCGCAATTTCTTCTCCTTTTGGACTTTTATCGCGTGTAGGTGCGGGGCGCGACACGCCGTGCCAATCAATGATCGTTCCTTTAGCGGGATAGCCGATACCCTCCCACCACACGTCGCCGTCTTCGGTCAGACCACAGTTGGTGAAAATGGCGTTTTCCTTGATAGAGTCCATGGCATTCTTGTTCGAGAAATCAGATGTCCCTGGTGCTACGCCGAAGAACCCCGCTTCAGGATTGATAGCGTACAGGCGGCCGTCCTTTCCGAATTTCATCCACGCGATGTCATCGCCTACGGTCTCGACCTTCCATCCAGGAAGGGTAGGGATCATCATAGCCAGATTCGTTTTGCCACATGCAGAGGGAAACGCCGCACCAATGTACTTGGTCTTTCCAGCAGGGTTGGTGATTTTAAGGATGAGCATGTGCTCTGCAAGCCACCCTTCGTCTCGTGCGAGTACTGAAGCGATGCGTAATGCGAAACACTTTTTCCCCAACAGGGCATTCCCTCCGTATCCTGAACCGAAAGACCAAACCAAGCGCTCTTCAGGAAAGTGAGAGATGTATTTGCGCTCCATATCCGCGCAGGGCCACTGGCCTGCGTCAGTTACGCCCGGTCCTAACGGCTTCCCCACAGAGTGCAAACAGGGGACGAACTCACCATCAGTACCCAACGCCTCAAGCACGCGGGTACCCACGCGTGTCATGATGTGCATGTTGCAAACGACGTACTCAGAATCGGTGATTTCGATGCCATTTTTAGAGATGGGTGAGCCGACCGGTCCCATGGAAAAGGGAATGACGTACATGGTACGGCCCTTCATGCACTGGGAATAGAGACCGGTCATAGTCTTTTTTAATTCTGCAGGATCGGTCCAATGGTTAGTGGGTCCTGCATCATCCTCCCTTTTTGAGGCGATGAAGGTGCGCGCTTCGACGCGCGCAACGTCGGAGGGCTGTGAGCGAAAGAGGAAGCAGTTCTTACGTTTTTTTAATGGGGTAGCCAAGCCAGCATCCACCATTTTCTGCATAATGGTGTCGTACTCTTTTTTCGAACCGTCGCAGACGTAGACGGTATCTGGGGCACAGAGTGCGACCATCTCTTCTATCCACGCCTTTGCTCGAGCGTGGGCAATCTCGTGAAGTTCCATAACGCCGCTCCTTGGTGCGTAGCGTGCTGCACGGGTATTCCAGGCACGTATCGCCCCAGAAGTATAGCGCGCTAAAGGTAAATAAAAAAGACCTCTTCAAACCGAGTGTCTCTGTCACCGCAGGGAGCCGACATGAGCGGTGTTCTTTACCTAGGACGTTTCACTCTCTGTCTATTACCTGTCAGTTGTTTTTCTCAAAAAGTGATGACGTGTGCCGATACCGTCAGGGGTGCGCAAGAGGTTTTTATGCTATGTATCTACGTTGAGCTTCCCTATTACTATCAACTGACGCGCATCTTCCCTGCTGACATCGAATCGCTATGTGCGCGTATGAAAAGGTTCGCTGTCCACAACGGTGCTGCCCTCCACGAGGCATCGTCCGTTCGTATCTTTGCATTTGAAGCACACAGTCTCGGTTCTGTATACGCCGCGGTACGCTGCGTGCGTGCGCTGTATCAAACACTGGACACATACGAAAAGCAGGTGAAGGAATTTCGTATCCTCATGGACGTTGTTGCTGACGATGCTTCTCCCTGTCTGATAGAAGATCGCTTCTATGCATACCGCAGTACGCTGATTCCTGACCGTGGTTTTTTTGCATCCTTTCGTGCAAAACAGCTTCTCAAGCATTACCTTGAATTTTTGCCACTGCCAGCGCTGAATATATACCAGGTTAATGGTTTCCTTTCACTTTGCGCGGAAAAACCTTTTCCACAAGAGGTAACCACGCACTGCATAGTTGTGCGTACCACTTCTTCATACATGAGTGCTCTGTGTAATTTCATGGCGCTCCATCCGTTGTCCGAAGCGGTCTACTCAACGCTATCTGAGGAAACGCGTGCGTTTTTTTTTCATCTGCGCGCTGCGGTGTCTTTTTTTAAAAGACGGCGGTATGATTCGTCTTTTCCACAATATTTAACCGATGCATTTCTTCAGTATGTGGGTCTGTACTTTAAGCTTTATTACGAAGCGGCGCCAAATGCGGCGCCGCCGCCCATTTATGTAGACCCTTGTGCTGGACATGAGAGCCAAAAGCAGGCAGAGAAAGTACTGATCGTCAGTCCACATTCTCCCCTTATGCGGTTGCCTGCATCCTGCGCAGATATTGAAGCTATTCCGCAAGATCTAGCAGAAGTCATGTATACGCTTTCGCTTGCCTCCCGTTATATTTTCGCGGACGAAATAGAGGAATTTTTTCTGTTTTTGAAAAAACATGCTGACTTCGTCGGTGATTTATTTGACAAAATGTTTTGTACCCAGGTGACGATGGTGCCGCACAACGCGTATGCCATTCCAGAGGATGTACACGACAGTCTAGAAAAGCGTGTGCGCGTGAAAATGCCTGTAATACGCGAATGTATTTCTTCCTTCCTTTGGAAGAAATATCAGGAAGGATCGCTTTGTGCTAGTACGGATCTGCTTAGAACTTTCCAGGAGCTTCAGTACAAATACACATCCGATTGTGTGTTACACAGCTTGTTTCATACGTATTCTGACGTGCAGATTGCGCACCTACAGGTAGAAGAGTACACCGGCACGGATGTCGGCGCAGTGTTAAAGGTATACCAACACACGCTGCTGGTGGGCATGCGTGAAGACGCAGAGGCCGCGTTCAGAGAAGCAAAGGCTTGTCTGACAACACTGCAGGCGCGGCGTTTTGTGTCCGCTGAATACCGGACCTTTTCCCTCTTAGGATTTCTAACCATAGGTCAGAGCAAATTTGAAGACGCGTTGGTGTATTTTGGCTATGCACTCGATGATGCAGAACAGCTGCGCGACGGTGATTTTCTCTGTTCTGCGCTTTTTCATTTGAGTATTACCTACTTTTTGCAGCATAATTTTACCCAGGCGCGGCTTTTTCTGAGTAAGCTATCCGATGCGATATCCACGTATTTTGAGCAGCGATGGAAAACTGTCAGTCTGTTTATGCAGGGCAGAATTTCTCTCAGCCTCGGGGAGTATGCACAGGCGCGTCGGTGTTTTGATGAGGCTGCCGATTTTGCACTGCAGTACTTTGAACACCAAGAACCCTTGTGCAGAGTGTGGGCTGCACATGCACGGCTACTTGCGGATAAGTCGTATGCAGCGCACGCGCTGTTTCAGGACATGTGTGATCAGTACCCTGATGCATATCTCTTTCTTGTAGAAAGCTATGTCCGTGCAGAATATTTTGACGATCCCACGTTGTTTCAATCGTTTCCTGAGGAAACGACCTCTCGCGAGCCATGTGTGCCGTCCTTCTCTCTTGATACGCCGATTTACTCTGGGTTCTCCTGCGCAGAAGATCTGGTATGGGGCAGGCAGTGTGCGTTTGCAGTGAGTACGCAGCACAGTACGGTATTTGCTCATTACTACCATTGCAGGGTGCATCTGCACCGTGCCGAGGATATGCAAACATTCCACCACCATAAGCAAAAACTTGAGGCCATTGCACGTCGCGCGTTTCAAATAGGTGATCCGAGTGCTGCGTTGTTTCTGTACCTCTGCTATGATGTGTCCTACCGCGTGCACGGCGCAGAGGCTGCTGTCACGACAGCGCACCTGAGTAGGGCGTTTAAAGTGATGCAGCGCAGCGTTGCGTATATGTCAGAAAATACCGTTCGCGCACAGTTCATGCAGGATAACTTTTGGAATGCAAAACTGTTTGCCGCCGCGCAGGCAAACAAACTCATTTAAAGCAGGGGACACTATGGCGGTCAATTGTGGCATTATCGGTCTGCCGAATGTGGGGAAGTCGACAATTTTCTCCGCGCTCACTGCAAACGTCGTGGAGGCGGCGAATTATCCCTTTTGTACTATCGAACCTAACGTGGGTATGGTGACAGTACCTGATGTGCGTCTTGAAGCACTGGCTGGTCATTTTCGGCCAAAGAAAACGGTGTATGCCTCCATTGAATGTGTGGATATTGCTGGTTTGGTAAAAGGTGCCTCGCAGGGGGAGGGATTGGGCAATCGTTTTCTTGCGCATGTGCGAGAGGTTGGAGTACTTGCACATGTGGTGCGCTGTTTTGAGCATACGGATGTCGTTCATGTACATAACAAGGTCGATCCTCTTTCAGATATTGAAACGGTGCATATAGAGCTGGCATTGGCAGACCTGGCCTCGGTAGAAAAACGGGCTGCGCGTGCTCAAAAGGAGTCGCGTATGGGAAAGTCCCTTCAAAAGGAAAGCACGCTGGTATTACGGGCACTCGATACGCTGCGCGAATATTTAGAAATGGGAAAGGCGGCATGTATGGCGCCGCTGTCGGATGAGGAGCGCAACGCGGTGCGCGATATGCGCTTGTTGACAATGAAGCCGCACCTGTATGTGTGCAATACAGACGAAAGCGGCATGCAGTACGGAAATGATTTCGTGCGCGCGGTGCAAGAGCACGCACGTGTGCATAACACGCAGGCAATTGTTATGTGTGGAAAATTTGAAGCAGAGCTTGCGCAGCTTTCTGATGTGGCAGAGCAAAACGCCTTTTTGCAAGAATTAGGGTTGCGCGAATCAGGACGTGCGGCGCTTGCGCGCGCAGTGTATTCCCTGATGGGGTTGCGTACCTTTTTTACCGCGGGGCCTGAGGAGTGTCGCGCGTGGACCATTCGGGCAGGGCTGCGTGCACCGCACGCGGCAGGAGTGATCCACAGCGACCTTGAGCGTGGTTTTATTCGTGCAGAAACGTATTCTTTCGATGATCTTGCGTCCTGTGGGAGTGTGGCAAAGGTGAGGGAGGCAAACCGCGTTCGGCAGGAGGGGAAGGAGTACGAGGTGCAAGACGGGGACGTTATCTTTTTTAAATTCAATGTGTGAAACACAGGCACTCCGTTCCGTCTGTGCGCCGTGTGCGATACAGTGAGCCTTGATTCTGCGTTTGAAAGCAGGCACAATGCGGCCCGTGCAGCGTATCATATCTTGGAATGTGAATGGAATTCGTGCCATAGAGCGGAAAGATTTTCTCAGCTGGCTCGCGCGTGAGGCGCCTGATGTTCTCTGTTTGCAGGAGATTAAGGCGCATGAGTCGCAGCTGAGTGCTGCGCTTCGTGCTCCGGTCTGGAGTGCTGGGGCAGGGGGTACGTACTATACCTATTTTCACAGTGCGCAGCGTCCTGGATACAGTGGCACGGCGCTGTTCAGTAAGCGCGCGCCAGATGCGGTGCGTTTCTTCGGGGTTCCGGCTTTTGACTGCGAGGGGCGGATGCTTGCGGCGCGCTTTGGCGAGCTGACGGTGGTAAGTGCGTATTTTCCGAATGCGCAGGAAGGGGGCAAGCGGCTCGCGTATAAGCTTGATTTTTGCGCAGCGTTTCGTGCGTTCTGTGATGAAGAGCGTACGGCCGGGCAGCACGTGATCTTGTGTGGTGACTACAACATAGCGCATAAGGAAATCGACCTGGCACATCCTCAGGAAAATGAGGGGAATCCTGGATTCCTGCCTCAGGAGCGTGCATGGATGGATACATTTACGGAGGCAGGCTATGCGGATAGCTTCCGAGCCTTCTGTACAGAAGGGCAGCAGTACACGTGGTGGAGCTACCGTGCCCGTGCACGCGCGCGTAACATTGGATGGCGCATCGATTACCAGTGTGTGGACCAAGCCTTTTTAGCGCGCGTGACCTCTTCGCAGATACTGTCCGAGGTGACAGGATCGGATCACTGCCCAGTGTGTTTGACGTACGCGGACTAATCCGTTTCCGGGGTGAGCGGCACGTCCGCGCAAACTAAGACGTACCTGCGCGCACAGGCAGTGTCAGAGGTGGTAGCGAACGTCCACACCCGCGGCTATGAACTGTGCGGTGCGCGTGTTGGTCTGCTGTCTATCTTCTTCAATAATCTTTTCGCATGACCGGGGTACGCCGCTGTACGTGGCGCTTACCCCCAAGGACCAGTGCTCTGTCAGTTGAAAATAGCACCCCGCTGCCGCCTTGAGCACAAGACCGTAGTAGGTAGACGTGTAGTAATGCTGATAATTGAAGCCAGCCCCCACCGTCAGTGGCAAGCGGATGCGCCAGAAGGCAACCGTGTACCCGGCAGTGAGGGCAACGGGAATTGCAAGGTAATAGTACGGAGTAGTGGGACTGTACGTACTGTTTGGATAGCTGCAATGGTACTGCACACTTGCGTCAATCCCGAGCGACAGGCCGCGGCACACAAAGTGTTCAAACCCTAACGCCGCACTGAACGCGGGGTAGATGTACTTGTGCCCGTTGGTTTGCGCGTTGGCATTACGGTCGTCCCCGCGCCCGCTGTTACACCAATCCACTTGAAAGAGGGGCACCGCGCCCATGGCCGAAAGGCGTATAGTACTCCGGCCCGCCGCAGTAGTGTCCCACGGGTCCGCGTGCACCGGGTGTGCAGCTCCCCACACTCCCGCGCATATTCCCAGCACCGGGCCGACCGCCCACCACTTCAATTGTTTCATACCCCGCTCCAACGCCGATCCCCTTACGCATCTCGCCGAGGACCCACTCTATTCTACCCCCCCCCACGGCTGTTTGTCGAACCCTTTTTAAAGGGTTCGTTCTCGCGCGCTGGGCAGCACGCGCGTGAGGCGCCTATGCCATCGGGAGCTGCGTTTTTCTTATGCCCCACGAGGGGACTGCGGGGTATGTCGTGCGTCCGCATGGGTGTGGTGAGAAATACTCCCTCGAATACATTGCTAGCCTGCGATGCGTGCAAGACACCCCCATACACCGGGAAGTTGATGTCGACTCCGGCTGCGGCTCCGGGTCGGGCATAGTCGCCAGAAAGCGTGGAATTGTAACTACAACCGGGAAGTAAATGGCTGGGACTGGGGCTCCGGGCAGGGCTCGGGCTTGGGTGAAGGCGTTCCAATGGACGGGCATGTACGCCTGCGTCCCATAAGATGTCATTGGCTGGGGCTGCGGCTGGGGGTAGGGCTCGGGCGTGGGACTGTACACTGACGTTCCAATGGACGGGCATGCCGTTCTCTACCAAATCAAGCGACATGCCCCTACGAATTGCCAACGCTCCGTCACGTTCTTCTCTATCACTACATTGCTGTTCTCTTGTAGCTTGCCTTGCTCCCAGCTCAGCCGAACCTCCACCTTCTCTAACGGACTGACCACTACCCCACACTCGTAATACCCACAATATCCTTTGCTCCACTTCGTAAGAGCAGGAGCATAGCGTGCAAACGCGGCGCTGTGGTTTCTTCCTGCTCGGGCGGCGCCCGTGTTTGACTTGCCCTCCCCGTCAGGGTGGAATTGCGTCTTTTGCGCGCGGCTTTCCATGCTTGAGGTTTCCGGCGCTACCATCTTCGGATGCAATGCCCGCGTGCCGGCGCTCACGGTGCCATTGACGTTCGCTGCATTCTCTTTCTTATGCCCCACGTCTGACTGCGCAGTCGTGCTGCAGCATGTTATTGGTGAGAAATACTCCCCCGAATATACGCGCACGGTGGTGACTGACCGGACTCTCGTGCGCAGGAGAGTAGAAGTCTAAAATCTTATCAGGGGCTCCGGGTGGGGCTGCGGCTCGGGCTTTCCAATGGACGGGCATGTACACGCGTGCTTCGACGCCGGCGTTCAGGCCGGTGAGCAGGTGGGTGTAGGGGTCACCGCTTTTGGTTTCGAGCTTGATATAAGTAGCACAGTCGTGCGTCTGCATGTCCATGTTTCTAGCGAGAAAGACATCTTTAAACACATTGCTGGCCTTCGATGCGAAATATCCTCCCGCCGAGAACCAACGATATCCCAACGTCAACAACGCATCTGCGGCTTGGGCTTGGGCTCGGACGTTTCTCTTATGCCCCACGTCTGTAGCAACCAGTGCACACATACCCCAAAGCTTCATACTCACTTTAGCCCCGACATCCCATAAGATGTCTGGGGCTCGGGGTAGGGCTCCGGCCAGGGCTTTCCAATGGACGGGCATGTACAGCCTGCGTCTTATGAGATGTCGTTGGCTCCGGCTGGGGCTGCGGCTCGGGCGTGGGACAAGGTTTTTTGTGTGAAGAGGATGTGCGCGCGTGTCCTGTTCTTGTGCTCCACTTCGTACCAGGAGCAGGGGCTGCAGCAGCAGCTTTTTTGTTCGTACCGCCTGTACGTGCTGTGGTTTGCTCCTGCTTGGACGACGCCCTTGCTGTCTTTGCCCTCCCAGTGCACGCTGTCCTCCCTGCTTGATGGTGCCACCATCGGATGCAATGCCCCCGACACGTCTGAGAAGCTAAACGAGCCTCCACATTCACGCAGTCCGCGCCTACGGTGCCCTGCGCTCCGTCTTTCTTACGCCCCACGAGGCTGGCGCAGTCGTGTGCGGTCATGGCCATGTTGAGAAATACTCCCTGAAATACATTGCTGGCCTGCGATGTGCGTGAGGCATCTCCATACCGGGAAGTTGATGTTGGCTGCGGCTTGGGCTTGGGGTCCGGTCAGGACCTTGTAGTGGACGGGCATGTACGCCTGCATCCTATAAGATGTCGTTGTTGACTGCGGCTGCGGCTGCGGGTAGGGCTCGGGTTTTCTGAGTAGACGAGGGTTCGTACGTTCGTCTTATTTCCGCGCGGGCATACTCAGCAATATTCTGCCTTCCACTTCGTAGGAACAGCAGGAGCAGCAGGGGGCGTGGCCTTTTTGTTCGTACCGCCGTACGTGCTGGAAGTTCCTGCTGGGGCCTTGCCCTGACTGTCTTTGCCCTCCCAGTCGGTATGAGGCAGGCCGCGTCTGTCCCTTAATGTGTGCCTTCTTGCCTGAGGGCTCCGGCGCCACCAGTTTCAGATGCAATGCCCGCGGCATCGCCTGAGAGGCTGAACGGGTCTCCACACTCACGCAGTCTGCGCCTATGTCGCCATTCGCTCCGTTTTTCTTATGCCCCATGGAGCGTGCGCAGTCGTGCGTCTGCATGTCCATGGCATTGGTGAGAAAGACGTCTATAAACACATTGCTGGCCTTCGATGCGGGCGGACGTCCCACACCGGGAAGTTGATGGCTGGGGCTGCGGCATAGCCGCTAGAACGCACGGGGAGTGCACGCGTTTTTACCATGTCACTTTCATTCCACAGACAAAGGTGCCGAAGTGGCGTTCGGACCAGATGCTCTCAGTAATACCCATGTAAGGAGCGTCAGCAAGCACCCCCTGTTCCCACTGGGCGCTGAGCTCCACCTTCTCGAAGGGACTGAACGTCAGTCCCACCTGGTACTGAAGCGCATGCTCACGCAGGAGCGCATCCCCACTCTGGTTGTGGTTGAAGCGGTTTGTTGCCCATAGCACGGATGTGTGCGGTGCAAGCCAGGCGTGGGAACCGAGGGGGATGCGATAGCTGCACCACGCTTTGCTCAAGATAGGCGTGTTGATGACGCCGTCCGAATTACTTCCCTTGTACTGCGCACCTCCGTTATTTTTGTAAAAGATGTAGGTGAGGGGGATGTACACGCGTGCTTCGACGCCGGCGTTCAGGCCGGTGAGCAGGTGGGTGTAGGGGTCACCGCTTTTGGTTTCGAGCTTGAGGAATCCGGCAAAATCAAAGTGATCTGCTTGGTTCTTAAAGAAAACACGTTCTCCAAAGATATTAGTGCCTGCGGTGGCAAAGTATATGCCGGAGGAAAGCCACCTCCACTGCATACCCAGGAGCGCGTCTATGTTGAGCGTTTTGGTGTACGTGAATTGCAACCAGGAAATAAAGAGTGCTGTCCGCATCCGCGCGTCAGGATTCTTCTGCTGCTCTATGAGCCTCATGTTTATTTCTAGGCCTTTGCCATTCAGATGTCTTAGGTAACCACCGGTTGACGCTAAGCTGACGATGGTCCGCTGCGCCAAGAGCGTTACTAAGCCAGCTTTCTCCAAAAGACTGCCTTTGCTCAGTTCTTGCACAAAGAATGAAACAACATCTTGTTTCGGGGAGGTCAGCAGCGTGTCCCCAAGACTATTGATGACTTCATGGACCCTCTGTGAGGGAGCCATTCTAGCGTAGAATTGTGCGTCACTCTGGTGTTGGTTACCGGCGTCGAGGGCGAAGGAGAAGCGGAAGCCGGCGCCTGGTTCGAGGGTGAGTCGGCCTCCTACTCCCCACAGGAGTGCTGTTTTGTTTTCGTTCTTGGGGTCTTCGGTACCCTTGAGGTAGTTCTGCTCCAGTGTGGCATTCCCTGCCAGCTCCAACGTAAGCAGCCGCTGACGGTCGACGCCATAGGAAAGCGTTGCATCGGCCCCGAAGCCATACTTGCTGTGCGTGGTGTCAGTACTATCCCAGGCACCATTGGAAAGGAAGGAGAGGAAACCGATGTCCACATCTACTCCGCTGTTTCCCACATTGTGGGCCTGGTAGCCGAGTTTTGCCCCGGAGCCGGAGAAACCAGGGGCATAGCGAGTGTTCTTTTCTGAATAGGCACGGGTCGACAAAGGGTTCCCACAGCTGGGCGAAGTTAACCACACAGGAAGGACTGGTACCCACTGTCAGGTAGGCCCCATAACAGTGCAGGGTTGCCTGGAAGGAAGCGGTAGGTTTGGTAAAGGACAGGGCCGTTGAGCTTTTAGAAGATGCAAGCTCTACTGCCAGGTCCTTCAGCTGCAGCTGTGCCCACACCCCTGAGCGTGCCTCCCCTCGGCGGGTGTGGGTGTGCTTTGACACCAACGGCAGGGAAATAGTCAGACTATTGGTAGTGCGAAACCCATGGGTGTGCTTGCCCGGGTCAGTGTGTGGATTCTTCTGGAACGCAATGCCCCACTGGAGCTGGGCTGTGCCACTGACCTGCGGGGTGAGTACGCCTGCATAACCAGAGGCAGCACATACCACGCCCGCACGTACCCCCGCTTGCATCACCTGCCTGCCCACTCACTCCCCCTCCTCTCACTTCTACCTCACCCCCCCCCACCCGTCTAGGAAATATGTGACGTAAAAATAAAAAAGAGGCGGGAAAGCAAAAACAATTTGAACTGCAAAGCGGTACGCGCAGAACCCGGCGCACCTATACTCTCTTCTTGTACTGAGAATCTGCTCGATTTTTCAAAATTACGCCCTACGCCTGCCCCGCCGTACGCGCGGGAGTAGGGGAAGCGTAGGGTTAGAGCCACTCATTCGCGATTCCAGGTATTCGTAGTGGTGTCGAACTTCCAGAGCCCGGTGTACGTATCGTTCGTGTCTCCCACCGCCACGTAGAGGTCTGGTCTTTCGCAGTTTGCTGAGGTGTCCCGCTTTTTCCGACCACCGCCAGGTTTTTTTTCGATTACGTAAATACCGCTCACTGCCCAGCGGCCGATCGTACTACGATACTGCTCGGCGCTGCGTTTCGGGGTGGAGCTCTTCTCATCCCAGCCGGTTTGATCGTGTACATTCTGTTCCTTCAGGTGGACGCACTGTGCTCCGTTCCCGCTGCTTCCTGAACTTCTTTCCAACTTTATCTCTCCGTAGCCCTGCCGGCCCCCGATGAGCAAGAACTCGTCGTTGCCGTTTTTGAAGAACGCTATGGAGTGCGCGTCTGCTACCTTATGGGCAACACTGTGTGCCCCGGCTGGCGCCGGCGCTGCTGCTGCGGCAGACTGCGGGCAATCCTGAATTTTCTTTTCGCTTTGATTAACTTTTTTGCAGTACACCTTGTCTTTCGTGAGGATATAAACGTGCCCGCTCCCGTCGTCAGTTGCCGCAAGAATCGGCGGAACTGGTTCTTCGCCATCACTCTTTGCCACGGTAGAATCACCACCGACACACACCTTTTTGGTGGTAACTAAAAACCCGTTACCGGCGTGCAGGCAGAACTCATTCATTTCTCCTAACGCAGTCGTTCCATTACTGGTACTGGTTTCCCCAACCTTATCATCCGTGTGGTTAAGAAGGTACACGCCTGATGTCCCGGTCCCTACCACGCTGAGTGCTTTTTCTGTGCCACTCAGGGCAGACAGACTTCCGTTTGTCTGGCAGTCCTTATGCTGCCACTTGTACGCCCCCTTGCCAGGAATGCAGGCAACGAGTACGCCATTCCCACCGTTGTCTGCCGCAAGGCTCGTGATGCGGCTGCCGCCTATCACCGAGTCAAAACAGGACACCGGCTTCCACTCAGTGCCGCTCGGATCCTTTTCCCAAAGCCGGCCGTTGGTGGCGTAGAGCTTACCCCCGGCCTTGACCAGCCCATAAATCGCCCCCGGAATAGACGGCGACTTAATGGCAACTTCCTGCTGAATGGTGGCAAAAATGCCGGAGAAATCACAGGTTGTCAGCAAACTCGTGCCGCACAGGCACACCGTAGCGCGCACCGCAGTGCGCGCCCTACGCCTGCCCCGCCGTACGCGCGGGAGTAGGGGAAGCGTAGGGTTAGAGCCATTCATTCGCGGTTTGCACATAAAACCTCCCTGATGTGAGAAAAAACCTCCTCGGTCAGAATGTTACAGGCGCGCACTGGGTATGCAGCGGTGGTGCGTGGGGCACCGTGTGGGTGCCGCGTGCTATGGGTGCGCGGGGCGCGACCCTCCTGCAAAAAAAGAACTCGACAAATGTTGGCCGGGGGGGGTAGAATTTTGGGAGGCTGTGTGGGTTGCCCGCAGCTTTTTGAAAGGTGTGGAGCGAAAAAACGTATGAAACAGCTAAAACAGTGCGCGGCACACGGGATACGCTTTCTGCAGGTCTGCGCCTACGGGGTGGGTGTTGCCGCGGGTGCGGCGTATGCGCAGGAGGTGGCGCCTGCCGCATCGTGGGATGTAACCGCCGCGGGGCGGGGGATCGCGCGCGTTTCGTTTATTGGAACGGTGCCCCTTTTCCAGGTGAACTGGTGCAATACCGCCCGCGGGGATCTGCAGGGCGTTGCAGCCAACGGGAATAAGGAAGTTTACCCCGCGTTTGGGGTGTCTTTTGGATACGAGTACTTTGTGTATCGCGGCCTGTCGCTCGGGATTGATGCGAGCGCGCAGCACTACTGCAGCTATCCGTACAACAACGTGAACCAGCTGTGCTCGTACATCGCCGTCCCCATTGCGCTCACCGCCGGGTACACGCTCGCCTTCTGGCGCATCCGCTTGCCACTGACGGTGGGGGCTGGCTTCAATTATCAGCATTACAACACGTCCACGTACTGCGGCCTGTTGCTCAAAGCGGGGGCTGGCTGTTACGTCCAGCTCACTGAGCGTTGGTCGGTGGGCGCCAGTGCTGCGTACAGCGGCGTGCCGAGGGCCTGCGAAAAGGTTTTTGAGCGGAACGACAAGCAGACCAACACGCGCACTGCGCAGTTTGTCACCGCCGGGGTAGATATCCGCTATCACCTCTGACGCGCGCATCCGCCGAGTCCTGGGCGTGCCGCCGAATGCAGTACATCGTGTTGCGCGCCGCGCAGTGTCGGGGTATCATGGAAGGCGGTATAGGCACTGCGCGACGCGCTTGTGCGTCGCGCGCGGTCGCATACCAAAACAATACGCAGGGCGCTTAGCTCAGCGGGCAGAGCGCTTGGTTTACACCCAAGAGGTCAGCGGTTCAAACCCGTTAGCGCCCAACGTGCAGCCGCGTTTCTGCTATCGGATAAAGGACGACTGGGCTGGCAACGGGTGTGGGTTCCCACCTCCTGTTCGTGTCTTGTAGCGCGCTCGTGTACCGCGTGCTGCCCCGGGACGCGGCCTTTTTCTTAACTGGTGTTGTACGGGAAGACCCGAGCCGTCGGGCGGGCCGTGTCTTTTCAGGGTGTGTGCGCGCTCCGAGAAGAGGGCGTTTTGTGTGTGGGGAGGAGTACGATGGATACGCAGTATATGAGGCGCCGGGTGTGCACGGTGGTGCGCGCTACGGTGTGCCTGTGCGGCACGAGTTTGCTGACAACCTGTGATTTCTCCGGCATTTTTGCCACCATTCAGCAGGAAGTTGCCATTAAGTCGCCGTCTATTCCGGGGGCGATTTATGGGCTGGTCAAGGCCGGGGGTAAGCTCTACGCCACCAACGGCCGGCTTTGGGAAAAGGATCCGAGCGGCACTGAGTGGAAGCCGGTGTCCTGTTTTGACTCGGTGATAGGCGGCAGCCGCATCACGAGCCTTGCGGCAGACAACGGTGGGAATGGCGTACTCGTTGCCTGCATTCCTGGCAAGGGGGCGTACAAGTGGCAGCATAAGGACTGCCAGACAAACGGAAGTCTGTCTGCCCTGAGTGGCACAGAAAAAGCACTCAGCGTGGTAGGGACCGGGACATCAGGCGTGTACCTTCTTAACCACACGGATGATAAGGTTGGGGAAACCAGTACCAGTAATGGAACGACTGCGTTAGGAGAAATGAATGAGTTCTGCCTGCACGCCGGTAACGGGTTTTTAGTTACCACCAAAAAGGTGTGTGTCGGTGGTGATTCTACCGTGGCAAAGAGTGATGGCGAAGAACCAGTTCCGCCGATTCTTGCGGCAACTGACGACGGGAGCGGGCACGTTTATATCCTCACGAAAGACAAGGTGTACTGCAAAAAAGTTAATCAAAGCGAAAAGAAAATTCAGGATTGCCCGCAGTCTGCCGCAGCAGCAGCGCCGGCGCCAGCCGGGGCACACAGTGTTGCCCATAAGGTAGCAGACGCGCACTCCATAGCGTTCTTCAAAAACGGCAACGACGAGTTCTTGCTCATCGGGGGCCGGCAGGGCTACGGAGAGATAAAGTTGGAAAGAAGTTCAGGAAGCAGCGGGAACGGAGCACAGTGCGTCCACCTGAAGGAACAGAATGTACACGATCAAACCGGCTGGGATGAGAAGAGCTCCACCCCGAAACGCAGCGCCGAGCAGTATCGTAGTACGATCGGCCGCTGGGCAGTGAGCGGTATTTACGTAATCGAAAAAAAACCTGGCGGTGGTCGGAAAAAGCGGGACACCTCAGCAAACTGCGAAAGACCAGACCTCTACGTGGCGGTGGGAGACACGAACGATACGTACACCGGGCTCTGGAAGTTCGACACCGCTACGAATACCTGGAATCGCGAGTAACGGGGCGTTTTCTTTTCTTCATCTGAGCAAGCCCTACCCCCAGCCATTTACTTCCCGGTTGTAGTTACAATTCCACGCTTTCTGGCGACTATGCCCTACCCCGAGCCCCAGCCCCAATCCTAGACATCAACTTCCCGGTGTGGGACGTCCGCCCGCATCGAAGGCCAGCAATGTGTTTAAAGATGTCTTTCTCACCGATACCACACCCATGCGGACGCACGACGGTGCAGTCAGACGTGGAGCAAGGAATATTGTGGGTATTACGAGTGTGGGGTAGTGGTCAGTCCGTTAGAGAAGGTGGAGGTTCGGCTGAGCTGGGAGCAAGGCAAGCTACAAGAGAACAGCAATGTAGTGATAGAGAAGAACGTGACGGAGCGTTGGCAATTCGTAGGGGCTGTCCCTCGGTGGGTGTGCTCACGCGAGGGACAGGGGTTCGTCCGAAGCGGGTTGCTTAGAAATATCCACTAAAAAGTGCGAAATGTTACCAACTGCCGAGAAAACTGGGATGAACACAATGCCCCCCTCTTGTTCCACGGGCGTGTGTGTCTTTTCCGCTTCTTGGACTGCGCGCGTACTGTCTGTTGCCGGAAAGATATGTTCAATCGTAAGGGTTTTGTCTGCGCGCTGTACTCGTTTGCGTGCGCCCTTTGTCATATCGAGGATAGTTCCGTTCAAGTCGATGATAATAACTGGTGTGGGGACAAGCTCTGTCAGTGCTCTTTGCAAACCGCTGAGCGCGGCAATCTTCAAGCTCTTTTGCGCTGAAAGCGCAAGGAGTTCCTTGAGAAGGAACTGTATCTGCGTTCCTAATACACCAAACTTTTTAAAATGACTCTCTCCAATACTCCCCCCATAACGCAGCATGTCCGCAAGCTTCAACAACTCTTTCTTTTTGTGATGCGCGTGAAGCATAAGATAAAGGGACAAAATGAAGTGAAAAGCAGCAGCAACGAATCCATAAAACAAAATGGTTTCAGCCGATCCCTTATGCGCATGCAACATCCCTATACGGAACGCATACCCGGCAGAAAAAAGAATGGAGAGAAAGGAGACTATTAACACGATTAGCAGACGCTTCTTCTGTATCAAGAGCATACACACCTCCTTTCCATGAGTTCCTTCGTCTTGACAGGCTGGGCGCGGCGGCTGCACCCAACGCTCAGATTTGGGTTAATTCCCGCAAATCACGATTGTGGCCAAGCACAAACATCCGATCGGCACGTTTGAAGGTGAACGCGTTATCCGGGTAGTAAATATTCTTTTTCGGAAGGGAGTTTCCCGTCGGGTCGATATCCATATCTGTGCGCACCACTGCCACAATCTTTACGTTAAACTTTTCTCTCAATTCCAGCTCTTCAAGTGTTTTGTCGGTAAAAAAGCGTGGCGCAACAATTTCCCGTAAGGAAATATCGTCTGTCATAGCAATGGCATCCGTGACGTCAGGAGCAACCAATCGCTTGGCGATGGTTGTAGCACTCGCTACTTCGATGTTTAGGATTTCGTTTGCGCCTATCTTGCGCAAGATAGTTTCGTGTATTGGAGAAGTTGCACGCGCAAGGATGTAAGGAATATCCCGTTGCTTCAACAGCGCTGTGGTAAGAATGCTCGCCTGCAGATTGGTTCCAATAGCAACGATTGCGACGTCTACGTCATCCAGCGGCGCTTTCATGAGCTCTGTTTCGCTTGTGGTGTCTATGAGAATAGCAACGGATACAACCTTTTTGACCTTCTCAACGGTCTGGGCATTGTTGTCTATCGCGACAACACTTCCCCCACCTTGGACAAGTACCTCGCAAACGCGATAGCCAAAAGCCCCTAAGCCGACCACAGCAAAATTTCTCTTCACTGCCATGATGTTCCTTTCACGTCGCGCATGCACACGTTACGCGCATCAACCAATGGCTAAGTCCCCACACGCGTATTCGACGCTCATGTCCTGTTCTTCTTTACTTGCTGCAGTTAAAATAGTCAAGGTTCCCACCCTGCCGGTAAACATGAGAATTAAGAGGATCATCAGCCCTGCAGTACTGAGATTGGCAGTTATCCCAACTGAAAGACCAACCGTTGCGAATGCAGAAACCGACTCGAACAAAAGGTAAATGAACGGGATGTTATCCGTCAAACTCAAGCAGAAACCTGCAAGGCACACTGTGCAAATACCGAACCCTAGAATAAGAAACGACCGCTCAACCTGCTTACCCTGAATAACTAGATTTCTAATGCGTGGCTTTGGATCATGATGGATGAATGAGCGAAAAGAAGCGATAATCGCTGCCGCTGTATTAAGTTTGATCCCCCCTGCCGTGCTCCCTGACGCTCCTCCTACGAACATAATAAAGGTCATAAAAAACAACGTCGCCGTACGGAGGTTTGAAAACGGGATAGTAGAAAATCCTGCCGTTCGCAGCGTCACCGCTTGAAAAAAGGCGGCCAGGTACTGCGTGCCTACCTGATAGACTTTCATGGAGTGAGTATGTTCGAGTAGATAGATACCAACAAAAGAAACAGCAAGAAGCAGAACAGTTGCTTTCAACACGACAAAAGTATTCAGGCTGAGAGAGCCGAGGATATTTTTTCCCTTAAAAAAAATGTTTTTGATACTTCCGTGGACACGGCACAGTACTTCATCGATGACCACAAAACTGATTCCCCCCAATATGATGGTAAAGGCAATGGGGAACGTTATCCATGGGTTGGAAACGAATGATTCCAAACTGTTTGGGTACAGGGAGAACCCCGCATTGCAAAACGCAGATATCGCATGGAAGTAGGCATTGCCGAGAGACTGTATGGTATAGCCTTCTGTTTGGCTAAAACCGATGAATAGAAACAGCGCACTGAGCGCTTCAATGAAAAAGGTTGAGAAAATAATGAGCTTTAGGTTATGGGATAGGCTGCCCATGTCACTGTCGCTCACCAGATGCGAGGCGACGAGTCTGCTTTCGAGGCTCATCTTTTTCTTTATGGTGATCATACCAAAAAACGAAAACACCATAAATCCTAGTCCCCCAATCTGAATGAGTGCAGCGAGGATGGCTTTTCCCCACGTACTCAGCTGCGTTGCAACGTCAATGACCGAGAGCCCTGTCACGCATACCGCGGATGTTGCAGTGAACAAGGCAGTCAGCATGGGGAGGGGCTGACTATGCGGCGTGGCACCGGGAAACATCAGAAGATGTGTGCCTATGAAAATTACCACCAAAAAGGAAACAATTAACGTCTGTGATGGATTAGATACTGCCCGCTCTGCAAACTTCTTTTGTGCTTTGAAGGCGATGAGTGCAAAGACACCGAGCGTAATATTCTGTATATGTGTCAGCGTGGTGTAAAGATCACCGGAGGCAGTGGTAAGCGTCACACTTGCACGCACGAAGGTAAGGAGCGTGATGAGCAATCCAAGGAACACCGGTACGGTGTACTGGCGCAGAAAGGTGCGCACATACTTCTCTTTGTTCAGGGAAGAAGCAAGGGAAGACCATACAAGCACCAAGATCCCCACGTCTCCTACAATCGTGAAAAACTGCACCGAGAACGGGAGGAATTGATCACACAAACGAATCGCAAGGCACAACACGAGCATCGTAAGATGAGTGAAATTGCCAATATGCATGGGGCGCATTATAGCTATTTTTCAGGAGAGCTCAAGTCTCTGTCTGTATGGGGAGGGTGCATGAGCGAGCTCGTACGCATATACGAACACGATAAGAACACACAGGTTGTAAAGATCAGATGTAGTTTTTCTTTGAAAAACGAAGATATCTGTGTTCGTGGAGGGGGGGGAGACAGGCAATGTCTGTGCATCAGGGTGGGATACGTTTTCCCTTGCTGTATCTAGAGATGGAAACACCGCTCGGTCGTATGTGCATAGCCGAGCGAGCGCACACTATTGTGTATGTGTGGCTCCATCGGGTTGGTCCAAGAGGATCTCCTGTATCTGGTGTGTGCGCGCAGCACGTGTGCCCGGGTAAAACGGCGCTCTTGCGTGAGACGCAGTCCCAAATTCACGCTTACTTTTGTGGAGCGCTGCGCGAGTTTTCAGTACCGGTCACGGCAGAGGGCACGCCTTTTATGCAACGCGTCTGGGGCGCCACGCGCAACATCGCGTACGGCACGACAAAAAGCTATGCACAGCTTTCACAGGACATCGGCTGTCCACGCGCCGCACGCGCAGTTGGACAGGCATTGCATCGCAACCCGCTGCTTTTGCTTATTCCTTGCCATCGGGTAATAAGTGCGCGTGCATCAATCGGCGATTTTGCGTACGGGAGTGCTCTCAAGCATTTTTTGCTGCAGCAAGAGGCGGCTGTGTGCGCATGTGAATGACGGTGTCCGCAAGGACTGCCGCTTCTGTACTGTCGTGCGTGACGTAGACTGCAGTGTACCCAAGTGAACGCTGCAGCGCGCGCAGCTCTCCTTGCAACGTAGTCCGTAAATCTGCGTCTATTGCAGAAAGCGCTTCGTCAAACAATATGAGCGCAGGGCGGACCGCAAGGCTACGTGCAAGCGCCACCCGTTGCTTTTCCCCATGGGACAGCGTGGTTACCGATCGTTTCTCCATGTTCTGTAAACCAAAGCGTGCCATCCACTCCCGAGCATGCACGCGCGCAGTTTTTTTTGTGAGTCCCTGGGAAACTAATCCGTAGCCTATATTGTCTTCAAGAGAAAGGTGAGGAAACAGCGCAAAATCTTGGCATATCATTCCAATTCTCCGACGTGCAGGAGCCCAATGAGTTACGTTTGTTCCAGCGATAAAAACCGATCCATGATCTGGAGTGATAAGGCCTGCAATCATTTTTAGAATGGTGGACTTGCCGCAGCCAGATGCGCCTAACAGTGCGAGCGATGTGCCTTGCCTCAGCGAGAAAGACAGGCTGATCCTTTTTTCTTCCCATACTTTTGTCAGTTCTTGTACTACTACGTACGGCCTATTATCCATAGGAGTATTCCTTACATTGGTGTACGCCTATTAAAAGCACGCTGCTTGCAAGCGATAGCACCAGAGCAAGCGCAGAGCTTTCTGCAAAACGGTATGTGCTCGAGAGACGGTAAAGCAGTAATGCTACGCTTTGAAAGTCAGGAATTTCTAACACGAGCGGAAATGCAGCGTCCGCCGCACTGAGTGCAAAGGCGTATACGCCAGCACTTACAATTCCTTTTTTACATAAGGGGCATATAGTACGTAAGAAAAAATCTAGTCGGTTGCGCGACAACATCTGTCCTGTAAAAATAACAGGTGTAGGAATGCGCATGAGCGTTGAGTACAGTGACAGCCATGCGAAGGGAAATGCAAGTGCACTTTGGGCACACACCAAGAGTATGCGCGAAGCACACCGCGGCATGAGCGACCAGCCAAAGGCGAGCACCATAGGAGAAACTGCGAGGGGTAGAAAGGGTAGGCGTGTTTTCCATCTGGAAACGTGTCGCATGAGTACCATATATCCGTAGCACAGCACGCTACCGACAGTGACGCAAAAACTCCAAAAGCCGATCCATATGGTGCTGCGCAGCGCATGCCAGAACGATGGCGCAGAAAAAAGGGTGTGCCACGCAGTGAGGGTGAACGATACGGTCCTTCCTGTACGGTGGCGCGTTATTGAGTGAAGAATAAGAGAAAAAAGAGGGAGAATGAGAAAAAAAAGAATTCCGCACAGCAGTGCAAAAAATCCTATGCGCTCAATGTTTCCCTGTATGCTTTGTGTGGGCAGAGGGCGTGTGCGCGCTACGCACGACTGCGCCTGCTGCGATTCTTCTGTGGAAACGCCCCAGATCATAAGCAGTGCGTAAAACGTCTGACTCAGTGCGAGGGTACTCGCGTAGGGGTGTGCAGCCTGTGTTCGTATACTGCGATAGAGCTCCACTTCCAACGTGGTGAACGTTGTGCCGCCGAGTAAGAGCACCATCATGAGGTTGAAAAAGCAGTACAAAAAAATAACAAGAAAGGAAGAACGCAGTGCGCCGGCGAGTGCAGGAAGGGTGATGGTATAGAAAACTCTATACGCGCGCGCGCCTAACAGGCGCGCGGCGTCTTCAGCGTCTGTGGAGATGGTATTCCAGGCTCTAGCGATGATAGCGAGTGCGAGGGGAAAATTATACCAGGCGTGCGCAATCACCACGCCAGAGGCAGAATATAAAAAGGTGCGTGGCGTGGAGACACCCCAGAGTGTGCCGAGCGTACGCGTGCACAAACCATTTTTCCCGAAGGAAAGAAGAAATGCCAGCGCCATGGTTAAGGGCGGGACAGCAAGTGGTATGGCGCAGAGTGCAGGAAAAAACGCCCGCGCGCGAAGGGAGCGTTTTACAAAAAAAAACGCGGCGCCAAAACCTACTGCGCACGCGAGCACCGCTGAGCAGAGTGCTTGAAAAACGCTCTGCGCAAACAGTGTCCCAAAGCGTGCGGCACCAGGCGTGCCGGGAGGGAAGAAGAAAGGAGTGATGGGGGAACCTGTCTGCAAAGCTCCCGGTGAGGGATGTGCCGCAGTGTTTTCTAATCTCGGTTTAGAGAAAAAGGCGCTTCCCGCCGTGAACACGGGGATAAGGAATGTGCCCATACTCAGCGAGAAGCACAACGCACAGATGAGAGCAACACAGTAGTTGCGCGCGTCCCTTCCTCTTGTCAGATAGAGAGCTCCAGACGCACACGAGCGGCGGCACGGATGTAAGAGCGTGGTCATGGGGTTGATGCGTGTAATGCCGCTGCTGCAGCGCGGCACATCTGCGGCGAGAGAGACACGCAGGCGGCAGGTTGAGGGACTGCAGAGAATGCGGCAGGCAACGGTACGTCAGGATTGGCCGGGTACATCCACTGAGTGAGGGGAAGGAGCTCCTGCGCTTCAGTGCTGAGCAGAAAGTCGATAAACTGAGTAGCAACCCGCGCATGTTTCGTACGCTTCACCAGGCTAATACCTTCGATATGCATGGGGTGGCCCTCGGGAAAGAGGAGAGGTTTAAAGCGCGTATGGTTGTCATGGTGCAGGTGGTATGCTGCACTTGTGGTGTAACTAAGTACCAGTGCGGCTTCCCCTGCGGTGAACAAGCCGTATGCGGCGCTCCAGCTCGGGGCGAGCGCAAGGAGATTCGCGCGATAGAGCGTATTCCAGAACGCAGGCCATGCAGCGCCGAGTGATGTGTGGGCCCAACCGATAAAGATCGTACCAAGCACGTTAGTATGCGGGTCTGCAAGTGCAATGCTTTTTGCGTAGACGGGATTTGCAAGATCTGAAAGCCGCTGTGGCTCGGGAAGCTCAGCGTCTGTGTTGAACATGAAGGCGACGTACCCCCAGTCATAGGGGACTGCGAGGTTGTGTGGGTCTATGCGCAAGGCGTGAGGAAGCGGAAGGGCCGGTTGGTAGGGACTGAAGAGATCTGCTTCACGCGCAAGGGGGAGGGTGTATTGGTCAACCCCGATGATAAGATCGGCACCTCTGGATGACGGCGTGTGCTGATCGCGGATGGCACGATGAATAGCGCGCGTGACGTCCTCAAACACCACGTACTGAACGGAATACCCTGTTTTCGCGTAGAAGCGCCGCGCAAGTTCAGGGCCAGGTCCCCATTCAGAAGCAAAGGAGTCGTAGACATAGATAACAAGCGACGGCGCGTCCGTCCGGCTGCGACTACAGCAGCAGAGCGACAACGCTGCAGCGCAGCAGAAGACAACACGCATACGGTGAGCCATAGCCCCTCCCCGCCGGGGACTATAGCATAGCTCTAGAGCTCCTATCCAGGGTGAGGGGTACAGTGCTGCTGTCTTGCTCAAAGGGAGTGCATTCGGTACACTCGCCCGCATGAGTGTGTGTTGTACGTCCTCCGAAGAGCGGATTGAACGGAGCAAGAATCTCGTTCACCTTGTCGCGCAGGTTGCTGGTGCGTACGCGCAGCTGCCTGCTCAGTATGCTAAAAGTAGCTCAGGAGTCTTTGAAACTACTTCTTTTGCCTCGTTTTACGAGCATGTTTGCCTGTTTGCCGCGGGTCTGGCCAGCATTGGATGTGGTCGTGGTGATTGCATTGGTTTGATTTCCGACAATCGGGTTGAGTGGCTCCACGCGAGCTTTGGTATTCAGGCGCTTGGTGCAGCAGACGTCCCGCGCGGCTCTGACGCTACCGAGCGTGATCTTGTGCAGATTCTCGGTGCGGTAGAGGCACGCACCGTAATTGTGGAGAATGACGCGCAGTTGAAAAAACTCGCGCGGTGTTTTGATGCGTTGCCGAGCGTGTCGCAGATCGTGCTGTTGGATGCGGGCGGTGCGTACCAGGCGATGAAGGATGAGTTTGTCCAGAATGAGGACGGTTCTGCGCGGAAGTGTTCTTTTTTCACCTACCAGGACATACTCGCGCATGGGACACAGTTTCGGGTGCACCATCCAGGCAGGATAGAGGATGAGATTGGGCGTACCACGCGTGCGGACGTTGCTACTATTATTTTCACATCCGGTACCACGGGCACCCCGAAGGGAGTGGTGCTTTCGCACGAGAATTTTCTTTGTCAGTTAATCGATATCTCCCACAGGCTGACCGTGTGTCCGGGGGATATCGCGTTGTCAGTGTTGCCTGTGTGGCACGTTTTTGAGCGAATTAGCGAGTATGTGGTACTGTCCCACGCAGGGGGCGTTGCTTACTCCAAGCCGGTAGGGTCGGTGATGCTTGCGGATTTGGCAAAGCTTAATCCTCACTTTTTGCCTTCTGTGCCTCGCATCTGGGAGGCCATTCACGATGGCATTTTCAAGAATGTGCGTAAGAAAGGGGGTGTTGCTGCAGCACTTTTCCATTTCTTTTTGGCAGCAGGCAAAGCGTACGCTTACTTTTACCGCAGTGTGTTTGGGCTGCGTACGCATACCACGCGTCGTGCGCAGTTTTGTGCGCCGCTGTTTGCCTGTGTGCCGTGGCTCCTTTTAGTTCCTCTGCACTTTCTTGGAAACGTCTTGGTGTTCCGCAAGGTACGGAAGGAGTTTGGTACCTCCTTTAAGACTGCTATCTCAGGGGGGGGCGCGCTTCCTCCAAATGTGGATGAGTTTTTGTACGCTATTGGCGTGAGAGTGCTTGAGGGGTACGGTCTGACGGAAACGGCGCCGGTAATTGCCATGCGCAGTGAGCGCAGACCAGTGTTCGGTTCCGTGGGTACACCCTGCGCGTACAATGAAGTGAAGATTGTGGATGACACTGGCGCCCAGCTTCCGGTGGGGTATAAGGGGATAGTGCTTGTACGCGGCAAAAATATAATGCAGGGGTACTATAAAAATCCTGAGCTTACCGCGCAGGTGTTAGATGCAGACGGTTGGTTTAATACGGGGGATATTGGCTACCGCTGCGTGGGTGGACAGATTGTGTTACGGGGACGTAAGAAGGATACAGTTGTGCTGCGTGGTGGGGAGAACGTGGAGCCAGTTCCCCTCGAAATGAGTATGCAGGAGTCCCGTTTTATTGCGCGTGCAGTGGTAGTCGGGCAGGATGAGCGGTATTTGGCGGCGTTGATAGTTCCGGACGAGGCAGAGCTGCGGCTGTGGGCAGAGGCGCAGGAACTCCGCACAGAGTGCATGGAAGAATTGCTAGTAAATCCTGCGGTGGTGAAGTTTTTCGAGCAGGAAATAGCAAAGCGGATATCACCCGAGAACGGGTTTAAGATATTCGAGCGGATTAATCGTTTTGTGCTTCTGCCGAAGGTCTTTGAAGTGGGAGTGGAGCTTTCCGCAAAGCAGGAGGTAATGCGCCACCGGGTCGCCGACCTGTACGCAAAGGAGATCGCGCAGCTCTTTTCCTAGCAGGGTCCCTGGTGGCAGGGGAACGGGCGTGTACGTCGCTCCTCTGCTCCGCAAACCCTGGCCCACGGGCCTTTGCGGCGGACTGGACTTGAACCAGCAAGCCTTACGGCACTAGCACCTCAAGCTAGCGTGTATACCACTTCCACCACCGCCGCACAGCGGGCGCAAGCCTGTCATATTTGGCTTCAGGAGATCAATGGCTTTTTGTGTATTCTCTCGTTTTTCCTTTCAAAAAGGAGGCATGCTCTGAGTTCACGCCGACCTTCGTGTAGCGAGCTTGCTCAGTTGTTCTGGGTCTTTTTCAAGATAGGTTTGAGTACTTTTGGTGGTGGAGTTGCGATGCTTCCGCTTTTGAAGCGTTTGCTCTGCGAACACAAAAAGTGGGTGGATGAGGAAGAGTTGGTGAATTGTTTTGCCATCGGTCAGTGTACACCTGTCATTATTGCGGTAAACGTCGCTACCTTTTGCGGTGCAAAGCGTGCACGCTTTTGGGGCGCGCTTTGCACCACGCTGGGGGTAGTGACACCCTCATTTCTTATCATCGTTTTCCTTGCAGTTGGGATTCGTAGTCTCCACACCTATGCATGGACCACGCGTGTGCTCAAAGGCATGAACGTCGCGGTATCAGTGCTACTGATGCGGACGCTTTTCGCGCTTAGGAAAAAATCGTTACCCGATGCAGGTGCCTGGGTTACTGCCATGGGTACGTATGGGATGATGCATGTATTTCATTTTCCCTCCCTCCTTGCCATGTTAAGTGCAGCGCTTGCAGGATTGGCAATAAAAACCGTACGTATGTGGTGTGCGTCACGCGTATGAACTTG
Source organism: Treponema paraluiscuniculi Cuniculi A (assembly GCF_000217655.1). Classification (NCBI taxonomy): domain Bacteria; kingdom Pseudomonadati; phylum Spirochaetota; class Spirochaetia; order Treponematales; family Treponemataceae; genus Treponema; species Treponema paraluiscuniculi. The sequence goes on from NC_015714.1 coordinate 167,262, forward strand.
TGGTCTTTGTGCTTTTTATTCATGTATGTCGGTCTCTGTTCTATTGGAGGTGGCTTGGTATCCCTCAGCGTCATGCAGCGTGAGCTTTTAATCCGGGGTATGGTGAGTGCCGAGCATTTTTATTCAATGGTTGCTATTTCAGAGTCTACACCTGGACCAATTGGAATTAACTTGGCAACCTACGTGGGCTACGAGTATGCAGGTATAGCAGGTGCGCTTGTGTGCACGAGCGCATTGGTGTTTCCTTCGTTTATCATTATTTTTTTATGGAGCGTGTTTTGCGCGCCTTTCAACACAGCGTGATACTTACGCGCATGCTGTATGGTCTGCGTGCCGGTGCCTTGGGTATGATCGCAGGCGCTGTGGGGACTGTGTTTTCTATAGCAGTATTTCCCTATGCACAGTTTTTTCAGTTTGTAATTGGAAAAAGAAATACACCACCATCGCTCGGTGTGCATACACTCACGCTATTTTTGGTGTTATGCGCACTGAGCTTTTTCTTCAAAAGGATACACCCAGTTTTCTTGATATTCCTGGGCGCGCTGGGTGCGTTATGCTTTGGTAATTGAATCAGTACGTTACCTTTTCTTTGTAGAAAAGGCTTTGAGAAAGAGCATCTTTTCTGTTTCGTATCCAGCGTTCAAGTCGACTTTCCAGTAGAAAAGACACTTGATGCCTTCGGTGTTTGCATACTGGTTCGATGTACTTTCGCACAGAGGCGTGATAGCCACGTCAGGGTTCTCGTTTCCTTCGATCGTAAAGACAGTCTTCCCCTCAGGATCGGTAAGACGCATCCATGAAATGCAGGGAAAATGATCACGGGTAATTGCTGCAGTGTACTTTTCATTTTCCGAAAAAACCACAAGCTCGGGTGCAGCGTCACCAGTACCGTGTACGGCAAGATTCATTTCCACTGCAAAAAATGCGGATAGATTGAGGGGACTTTCGTTTTTTAAGATGTACTGAACTTGTACGCCTTCAGACTTAAAAAAGTACTGTTTTTTTAATGAAACAGGCTGATTGAATTCTTCAAAGATACCTTCCGCCCTAAGTGTAAGCTCGTGCTTTATAGGATCGAATCCTATTTCCTGATAAGGGGTATGCGAGAACACCGTGGGCACGGCATGGCCGGGGGTTTCTCGCAGGTGCACAACATCTTGCTCAGAGAGCACATAGTCAATAAAAATGCCTCCCGGTTGTCGAGGGACTGCTGCATAGTTTTTATACGATGAAAAAATGTCAAATTCAAAAATCAGTCCACCTGGTAATTGGACGTACATATTCATCAGCTCCCTTTGAGAGAGAAACTCCCGTACACCATCGAAGTTAAAGTCGAACGTAATGAGAGAATTATTAAACACACCAGGAGTGCGTGCCACTTTTTCTGCAGTCAGGAGGTATTTATATGCAGTACGTTGCGCGCTTCCTGCGGATGCGTACCCCCGATCAGAAGAAATAAAAAAAACTCCCTGTTCTGCTTTCCATAATTCGGACAGTGCGTGATGCTTGCGTTGTTTATCTCCTTTAATTTGCATAGCAATATTGTGTACGTACATCATCTTTGCGTACAACAACCGCGCGTGTGTGCTGCATATTATTAATTGCTTGGCCGTTTTGTGCAAAAGGACATCGTTTCGCACCATATTCGAAGCGATGTATCCGAGACAAACAGGAGGCTCTTTGTATATTTCTCCAGTATGCGTTAAACGAAAGGGAGAGTTCGGTTTTTGCACGTATTGAATAAATGTTTTAAACCAAGTGGATGCATTGTCGTGTGTAAAAAATAATTTTTGGTAGCAGTCGAGCGGAAGCATGAAAATGAGCACAGTACCGGGGGTGTCGCCGTACCGTGCGACAAGTTGCGCATAGAATGTTTCAGCGGGGGTGTCAATCGTCAGTTCGCGGTACGGTAATGCAACAAGGCATTTGCTGCTGTCCTCAAGTACTGCAGGTTTAGTAGCGGGCATATCAGAGGCTTCGAAGAGACGGTAATCTAGGAGACAGTATTCCATTCCGGCCTTTACGAGTGAGGGAATGAGCGCGGCGCTCCATGCAGATGCTTCCAGAAAGCAGCCCCGTGGGCGTTTTATAACGTGTTCTCGCAAGGTAGAAGTGAGTAGCTCAATTTGACTAATTACATCCGCCTGAGGGAGGAGGGGAAGATACGGCTGGTAAAAACCGCCGCTGAGTAATTCAAGCCGTTTGGAACCAAGCAGATTGTTGATAAGATAAGGATAGGGAGAATTCTTTTTTTGTATAAATTGAAAAAAAGAACCGGTCATGTGCACCGTCAGTGGGAGTTGTTCGTGCCTGCACAGGCCTGAAAAAAATGCCTGGTACTGAGAAGGATCGTGCTCTGCGTGCAGGGACTGAACACATGCTCCCGTTAACTTCGCAGCAAATGCGATACGTATTTTGGAATTGTCTCCTTTTTTCATAATCGGGTTCTCATCCCCGCCGCGGGTATCGGAAAAAGCCACAGCTCGTCAGTACCGTACAGGCTCAGTGCAATAAAACCCATACTTGCTAAGAGAAGTGCAGCTGTTTTCTCCACTGCAGTGCCGTTTCCCTGCGTGATGCGCTGATGTATCGCGCGTAAGATGGTGGAGAAACATAAAAAGCCGACACAGCTCACTCCCCACATAACGAGCGCCTCAAAAAGGTTAAGGGCAGTGTACGTAATGTAAAATACGAGTGCGTATAAAAGACCCCACTCGCTCTGAGCACGGTGTGATGTACACGTGCGCGACAGTTTTCCGCTGCATGTACTCAGACAAAAGGCACTTGCGCCCACACCCAACGGTGTAAGAAAACGCAACGCAAGCGGGTCATATACGTAATGTATACAGACCCAGTTACCGGTTATCAATATTCCGCCTAGGAAAAGGAAGCGACATGTATGGAAGAGCGTGCAACGTGGAGAGAGCGCAGCGATGCACAGGCGATCTAATCCGATGCCCTCGGCAAAGAAAAGGGCGCATACGAAAAACAGGGGTGGCACCATTGTCACCATTCACTCCTTAAAGAGGGCGTGTGGTCGTTACCTGCACTGCGGAATATCCAAAGAACAATACCACAGCTTATGAGGGTCCCTGCGCCGGTGGCTGCAAAGCGTATTACATTGCTGGGTGGAAAAGAGATGATGCGCAAGAACCCCGACGGGGCCGGTAGCGAAACGCACCCGAAGGCAACTAATTCACGTACAAGAGAAATTCCCGCAATCATGATGCCGAAGACACCTGCGCATTCGAGCGATTCGGCATCTGCATCGTATGCGGTAAGACAGAGATCGAGTGTGCGCGAAAGCGCGGTAATGAAAAGGTAAGGACACAGCATCATACGCACAAGCGGGAAAAAGCCTTGGATCAAGTTGTCATACATAATGGCGGCTGAGAGGGTAAGACAGACCTCGAACAAAGGAGCGCTGCGCGTGCGCATAAAAAACTGCGAGAGAAATCTCGCCAGCAGCGAGGAAAAAAATAGAACCCAAAAGCCAAGTACGAGTAGTAGACCGCAGGCAAAGGTTCCGGTTGCAGGAACAAATAGTCCTATGCCAAAAATGCACAATACACTCGCGCGCTTAACCGTGTACTTACTCATATGCGACTGTTTGATGGAGGTGTTCTATTTTTCTACACTGAAGCGCGATGCGCGCACTCGATATGCCATAAAAGCGTGCATCACGTGGTGTAGGGTGATTACCTATGAGATGGCAAAAGCGTGCACCATCTTTTTTATCGTACAAAAAAAGGGTAGGAAACGAACCGTACATTCCCCTGAGTGGGAAAAAGTATAGGAATATTTCCTCTCCCGTATTCTTTTTTCCCCGAAGCACCTCAGCCTGCGGTATGGGGGAGCTCGGTACCATGCGCAGGGTGCGTGACGTGACCCCAAGTTCTGGGGCTTGCCTTGCAAGGATATCTACGGCGCAGGTGATGAGCGCCTTTTCTTTTAAAAAAGAACCAGTGCGCGCGGTGCCCCATAGAATGCAAAAGACTGACAACGCAAATGCGCTCAATCCTGCGTAGGATGAAAGACGCGTGTTAGTGTTGTACGTCATAGCGACGCCTCCGCACATAGTAGTACCAGGATTCTGCGCGTAGAATGAGTGGCTGTACGATGTTGGTGAGTAGTATCGCACTCCACAAGTGCATGTCGTGTGCACCCCACATATCTGGGGCAGAACTATTCTTTTTTGCAAGAAAAAACGCGCACATAGCACAGAGTCCCCCTGAGATCCAAGCCCCGCCATTTGTGCGCATTGACGTATCTGGCTCAGGGAGTACAAAGAATGCAGTAAACAGCGCGCCGCTTTTTATGAGGGAAACAAGGGTTGCAGGGTGTGCGTGTGCGGGTAAAAAAAACAGTGTGCTGTACACCATAAGGAACGCGCACGAACAGATGTAGCGTCGCGCCCGCACTGCGTATACACACAGTGCAGCAAGAAGGGTAAGTACTGGATAGCGAAACCCAGGCGCTGCAGCCTGAGTGAACACACAGGCGCTCAACGCTCCCTCAGGGAGGGTAAGACCAAGTGGTTGGAACACCTGCGTATTGCACCACGTACGCACGGCGGCGTCCCACTCGACAAGCGCAGAATAGAAAAGAGGATAAGACATCGCTCCCTGTACAACAGAGACACGCCCAGACGTTGGGAGGGAAGTTCCCTCCGTGCACAGACGGAGGAGGACAGGGGCAAGCGCTATGGGGTTGAGCCAATTCCCGGTTTTGCCACCGAACAAAACGCGCGTAAAAAATACGGCACAGAACGCAACACAAAATGTGTTCAAAAAAGAGTTGTGTGCGGGGAGTACTGCACCGATGAGCAGGCCCAGTACGAGAGAGTCGCTCAGGGGCGCATGTGGTGTGCGTAGTGTTTGAACGAGCGCGGCGCTCAGTGCGCCGAGTTCGGTACTGACGATGGAAAAAAGCGCGACCGTGTCGCGCATGGCTGCAACGACGAACACGTGCGCAACAAGCAGCGCCAACAGTACACTGTCGTTCTGTCCAGCACTTAAGCCGGTGTAAAGGAAGGGTGCGTGTTTGTACTCAGCGGTGTGCATTGGCAGGTGCCTCGCGGATAGTTTTCCCGACGCTTTGTGTGGAGTGGGGTTCTATTTTGGTGACTGGAGCACGGGAAAGATGCAGTGCGCGTTCTTGTGCATCGTGCAAAAGTTTTGCAAGAGGAATACGCGCAGTACAGGCGGCAGAACACAGACCGCATTGGTGGCAAATCCGCAGGGATTGGAGCACTTCTTCAGTAAACTGATTACGGTGTGCGGCACGCGCAATTTTTATTGGGTCAAGATATACTGGGCAAATGCGCGCGCAATCACCACAGTTTTGACAGGAGGTACAGGACGCAGAGCTTGAAAGCGCTTTACCGGTGACGTGGAGCGATTTGATCCCCTTTGAGAAAGGCAGGTCCAACGACTCTAAAACACTACCCTTGAGCAGTCCATTGATGATGAGATGCCCGGGGCGTGTGCGAAACCCTCCACACTCCTCGATGAGCGCGCCAAGGGGGGTGCCGATACGCGCGCGGAGTACCTGCGGTGATTTTAATCCAGCGCCTGTCAGAGCAATGTAGGAACTGATTTGCGGCTGACTGAGTACCACTGCCTCATACACGTGCACTGCAGTGAGTGCATCGATTGTGCAACCTGCACGATAGCGTGGGGCACATAGATTGCTAAAAGGATAATGTCGTCTATACGCGTCGTGCATCTCGTTGAATGGAAAGACAGCGCGCATCCTTGCAAGACCGGGGGAGCGTTTTGGCAGCGTGTGGAGACACGCGGTATACGTAGCGTCCAGTATCCGTGCAATAATGGCGGTACCGGTAGCAACAGGTTCTGGAAACTCCTGCGCAAGGAACGAACTCAAAGGGCAGGTGGCGTCGTCGTCACAAAGGTAGAGCGTAAGTTTCCGTACACCCTTACGCACGTGCAGGTGGAGGTGCGTGGCGAGCGCATTGCCGCTTTCCCACGCCGCGCGCATGAGACGCAGCGTGTGCGCTTCAGTCCTTCCCTTCTGTCCGTAGTCTTTCGCGTACGTGTGCTGTGCACCCGCGTGCGTGCCCGTTGCGGTGCTCGTGATCTGGGCGTGCGGATGTAGGCGTGTGGCCACTACTCCTGCATCTGTAACTAGGCGCAGCAATTCTGAAGCGGTGCTGTGCTGCCACGGGCGATTTGGTTGGACCTTGCCAAGATGCTCGAAGGAACCGCGTGTACGAATCTCGACAGCGCGCAGGGCACTACCGGCGAGAAAATTAGCACTTACCAAGCGGGTGACGACACCGGGGACGGAGGCATGTGCGTGAGCAGCACCGGCGTGCGCGGCGCGTGCGATCAGCTGACCTTCTCGGACCGTATCCCCAACCTTTACCACAGCGACGGCGGCTGGCTCTCCAGCATCAACGGAGAACGGAACGAGCGCGCGCGCAGGCAAAAAAGCATTCCCCCCAAAGCTGAGGGGGAAAATCTGGTGGGTGAGGGTGAGTTTCCCGCGACTGCTCCGTAGGCGCTCTATCATTGGTGTGCCCTCTGTACGGTACAGAAAAGGTCTGCGCCTCCCGACGCGGCAGGGACACACGAGAGAACGCGCACAGCACCGCCTCTTCCTCTGTGTGGAGGGGTCCGCCGCATTGCATGCACGTCCACCGGAGACTCAAGGGCTCATGGAGCTGTAGAACAAAGCGCTCGTGACGATGCCCACTGCCACGCCAACGACAACTTCCAGCGGTTTATGTCCATGAATCTCTCGCACTGGTCTGAAAGAAAAATCAAGTTTCTCCGAAACACGCGCACCGAGGCTATTGAGCGCCTCGGCCTGCAGGCCGCTTGAACGGCGCACACCGAGCGCGTCGCGCACGACAATGATGGCAGAGAAAAAGGAAAAGATGAACAGATCCGAATGCAACCCGCACTTGAGCGCAAAAGAGAGCGTGAGCGCCGACACAAGAGCAGAGTGACTCGAAGGCATGCCGCCGGTGCGCCAAACAGCAAAATCAAAAAAGCCGTGCACCGACCGTATAGCCGACCTTCGGCATGCGATAGCCGTTTTAATCACCTGACTTGCAAGCCAACTACAGGTGGCAGAGAGGAAGACTTCACCACTGAACACCGCATGCAGCTGGCCAAGAAAATAGCCACCGTCCATCGCGGGGCAGTCTCCTATACTCTCTAAACCTTTGTCAAGGGAGCGTTGTGTGCGCTATACTGGGGCGGCTGTACCCGCCATGGGCTGTGGTGTCGTACTGGGAAAGACGGGGAGGACGTTTGGGAGGAGCAACTGGTATCCGGCACGGGGACGCACCGTGTATGAAAGTAGGTGTTCGTCGCGTGAAAAGGTGGGTCTCGTCTAACGTTCCCCACACTGTGCATATGGATGTCGTCCCTCCTGTTTCCACCGTGAGACCCCATGGTGGAGCGGCTGTTGAATGTTTTCGCTGCACCCAAAACGATGCAGGTAGACGAGTAGATCGTGTTTTGCGAATATTGTTGCCTGCCTGTCCGCGTGTTGGGGTGTATGCCGCGCTGCGCCGCACCGCTATCCGGCTCAATGGTCGTCCGGTGCAGCCTGCAAAGCGGGTGCAGGTGGGGGATGTGCTTTCTTTACCTGAATCCCTGTGTAGGGCGCGTGCAGCATCCAGTCGCCTTTCGAAGATGCCTGGAACACCGAAGCTGCGCGTGTTGCCTTCGGTGGTATTTAAGACACAAGATTTGCTTTTTTTTCATAAACCCGCAGGGTTGTGTGTGCACGGTCCGCGCAGCCTGGACGCCTGGGTGAGGGGACAAGGGCGTGCGCACGTTCCCCCTGCTTTGTCATTCCGCCCTGGACCGTTGCACCGCTTGGACCGAGGAACAGAGGGACTGATTGCTTTTTCGCGCTCGTTACGCGGTGCCCAGTGGTTTTCTGCCGCGTTGCAGCAGCATACATTGCGCAAGTTTTATCTTGCGATCACCGCCGCCCCTGCGCGCACCGCTGCTGCGGCGCGCACGCTGGTGCGTTCAGGAGAGGTAACGCATGTGCAAACAGTGTTGTATAGCTGTGATAGCGCGCTGGTGCTCCGCGTGATTGTGCCGGTTACGGGGAAAAAGCATCAGATTCGCCGTTATTGCGCTGCACAGGGATTCCCCCTGGTAGGAGATCGCACGTACGGTGGCGTGAGTCAGCACGGGAATGCGCGTTACACGCGCTTTTTTTTGCTTGCTTGGTGTGTGCGTTTTCCTTCATCGCGTCTTCAGGCGCTGCCTGCACAGGTGTGGACAACACCGAGCCCTGCATTCATGCGGGTGTTAACTTCTTTTCCGCCGGACTCCCTCGCGCGCGCGCGTGCGTGCGTGGACGCTCTAGACGGTGCGTTAGGTACAGACGCAACCTGCCCGCAGGATACGGCAGTGTGTACACCTGAAGGATAGCCGGTGTGAGCGTGTACTGTCGAAGTTCCAAACAGACTGTGCGAGAACCGTGTAGACCTGTCCCCGTAGGGGCACTGTTACTGTTCGTAACACTGTTGCTCCTTGCTCTTGCCCTTGCGTACTTTGGTGCTCAGGTGGAACCATTGACACCTGCCCTCACGCTCACTGAGCAGGAACCACGTCAGGCGTCGGGGTACGTGTCTTCCTTGCTCCGTGCACGTATCGTGCAGGAAGATGCGGAGCCTGCACTGTACTACACAGTGTACGAAGTGCGTGAAGGTGATGTGGTAGGAAGGATTGCGCAGCGCTATGACATCAGTCAGGATGCAATCATTAGTTTGAATAAATTGCGCAGCACACGGGCGCTCCAAGTTGGACAGCTACTAAAAATCCCCTCAGTGGACGGCATTTTATATACCGTAAAAAACGGCGACACGTTTTCGTCTATAGCGGCGGCGCATCAGATTTCCTTAGAACGATTGGTGCTGCTTAACACGCCGTCTTCTTCAAAGGAGTCACCTCCTTCAGTGCGTACGCTGGTTTCTCCGTTCTATAATTCAGCTGCACGGGAGTCCTGCGTGCCTTTTCCGTTTTCTTCTGCGAAACAGTGGAGGGAAAATACGTCGTTTGACGTAGTGCAGCCATTGCAGCCTGCACGCGTACTGTTTTTGCCCGGTGCACATTTAAGCGCACGCGCGTTGCAGGAAATTAATGGTGACTTGTTTCGTGCTCCTCTTCGCAGTCGGTACTATGTTTCTTCACGGTATGGATGGCGTAGTGATCCGTTTACCGGTGCTAGAAGTTTTCACAATGGTTTGGATATGGTGAGTCGGCGGGGTACCCCGGTATATTCGGCGCTCGGAGGGATTGTACGCACGGTTGGATACAGTGCAGTGTATGGTAATTACCTGATTGTGGGGCACCACGCGGGGTATCAGACCCTGTATGGGCATCTGCAGACGGTGTTGGTTTCAGCAGGTACGCGCGTCACCAGCGCGACAAAAATCGGATTATTGGGAAAAACAGGACGCAGCACGGGACCACACCTGCATTTTACAATCTATAAGAACGGCTCCGCGATAAACCCTACCTCCTTACTGCGTATGCGTACCCGTCCGTAGTGTGATGTCCTTGGGAGAGTAAAGGGGGAAAGAAGGGAGGACTAGTAATCCGGATACAGCGCAGGTACCAGATACTCGGGAGGAATCTTAGTTGGTTTGCCGCTTGTGCGCGAAACGCACACCCAGGTAATTTCCGCATCCGCGCATAGCACGTGATGCTGGTTCTCCAGCGTCTGTGAAAAGACGCCGGAAGCTTTTCCGAGCTTTAATGGTTTTACCCGGGCGCGCAACGTATCGAATAGATGCACTGCAGTGCGGTAGTGAATGTGCGCCTGGGTTACGTAGAAAGCGTAACCTGCTTCGTGCAACTGTTTGAGGTCGAACCCTATGTGGAGCAAAAAAGCGGCGCGCGCATATTCAAAATATTGGAGATATACCGCATTGTTCACGTGTCCGTATCCGTCTAGCTCATAGGATCTTACGGGGAATTCCAGCGAAAAATTCACGATAGCCTTTCTCGTTCATTGTGCTCGTGCATTTCTTCCAAAAGGTGCATGACATAGTCGACTACGATTTGTTTTTTATCCTCTGACGGTGCCGCCACGTTGTGTGTGCGGTGCCAGTCCAGCGCTTTTTCTCGAAAAAGGGCGCAGTCGTCTACAGTGCGCGCTTCAAGAAGCACGACATCCGGATGCACCGCGTCTTCCGTCATATCAGTTGAACGTTCTGCAACGCGCAAACAATTCCCATTGATTGAAATAAGGAGCAGCACGTCGGCGTGTTTTATGTAGGAGTATACTTCGCGCACCCCTCGCTTTGTTTCCGGTCTCCCGGGTCGGTAGCGTGTCCCTGCAGGAAACACGAGAATCACCTTTCCCGCGTTGCGCAGTTCCTCTAAATACTTCATAGCTGCACGATTCAGTGCTCGGCTGCGCTTTGTCTCTCTTGCAAGACAGTGCGCATCAGTGATGGTGGCCAGACTCCTACTGGGATATATCACTAGGTGATCATATCCTTCGGTGAGCATTGCCAGGATGCGATTTTCTTCACGAAGTTTAATACCGGTAATAGATACGATTTTTTCTGAAAGCATGCGCCCGGCACTACTTCCTTGTTCCATAAGGTAGAGCAGACAGGGTAAGTCAAAATTGCTGTAGTGTTCTGCAAGAATGAGTCCCCGTTTCCCTTCATTGGTTTTATGTAAAAAGGATGCGATTTGCTCATTTCCGCGCATTGTGGAGCCGGGGAGTAATATGCGGGCGACGAGGGACTCAACGATACGCCGGATAGGTTCGTTTCTCTCGTGTAACAAATTATCCTCCCGCATGAAGCGGTCTGCGCGCGTATACTGCTCCAGGAGCGGGACGATGTCGCTAAAAGTCTGCTGCAACGAATGTATACTCACTGATTGTCTCCTTGGGCGAGGCGTGCAAGGTGTGCGGGCAATTCATAAATTGTTTTTACGCGTGTCATGCGTGCAGAAGGAGGCAGTTCTGCATGACAGTCACGTTCGTCAACCAGCACGGCATGTCCGCCAAGCGCAATAAAGGCACGCACGTGCATGAGACAGTCATCGACAAAAAGCGTTTCCTGCACAGTCTTGTGTACCGCTTCAAGCGTACGCACAAAGCAGCTGTGGTGTGGTTTCCCCTTGCCTGCATGATACGTGATGTCAAAGACATCTAAAAAAAGGTCTGACAGATGAAAAAAATCTAATACGCGTTGTGCGTGCACGCGCGGTGCGTTAGTTAATGCCGTCAGTGGCATGTGCAGTGACTGTAAAAAAGGGCGGAGCAGCGGATCGTACTGCAACTCCTGTATTTCGGTGGGAGGATACACGGCACGAAAGTAGTGTTCATCGTGAATGAGATTGTGCTCTGCCTTTAACCACTCAAAGGTGGTAGCATAGAGGTGCTTTGTGCGCTGGCGTAACGCGCGCGCCTCCTCACAAGATACGTGGAGAAAATGTGCAACAAATGTGTGTATGCGCTGCGTGATAGCCATTTCAATGGGATTTGTACAGGAGTACAGCGTGTTGTCTATGTCAAATAATATGTGTCTAATCACGGGTATGCTCCAATTCAGCATTTTTTAGTTTTTTGTACGGATAGTTTCAATGAGCGTGTCAAAGTAGCGCGCGTAACGCTGCGCTGTGCGCTGGTCCGCCGTGAGACTAAGTATAGAGTAGTGCGTATCAGAGTGGCGGATGAATATCTTCCATGTCTTTTTAACTGTTTTTGACGGAAGGTCAAACACTGCATAGGAAAGCGTAAGACGCGCGTGAGTGTCATTGATATGGAGTTGTTCAAGAATGTTTTTTCCCTGAGGGCCTGAATACAGAAAGAGTTGCAGCAATGCACGGAGCGCAGAATAGTCGTGCGCGCGCGGTGCAGGCACCTGGTGTACGGTGAGAAAGGCAAAGTCTGAAAGAAAGGAATTTTCTGCAATTCTTTTCCACTGCGGATCAAGTGCAATGCACACGTCATCGATGACATACTCCGTGCGTGTCAGGGTCTGATTAAGCGTTGCTGGCGGTGCATCAGTGGGCGTGGACGGGGGCATGGGGGTGAATTGAAAGAAGGCTGCGTCACTGGTGTGGTCGATCTTCCCTATCTCGCTTAGCTGGAGCATGACGCGCTGCTGCTTATCACGGAGTATTTCTAGGTGGAAGAGGGGGACAAAAGAAGCGAACTGCAGTTCGACTGCCCCTGAGAATTGTGTGCTCTTTTTACTCCGATCGGTATGCCGCGCAACAAGGGTGTGTGTATCCCGGGGAAAATGCTTCCAGCGCTGTAGTTGAGGAAAAAGATCCATGAGATAATTTATGCCAGTCAGATCCTCTGTGCGCACCGGTGAGGTGATGCGTTGTCCGGTCAGCTCAAAGCGGCCGTGCTTTTCAGTGCCCGTGAAGAGAATTGTGATCCTGCGGCTTTCTGCCGGAGTACACAGCAGCGCACCGTACGTGTGTGCGTCGTAGCACAAAAAGCCAACCCATGTGGGCGATTTCCACGAATAGTCGCGATACAATACGTAATCTCCAGAGACTGGCGCCGGTTCTGTGGCCAAAAGACACCGCGCGCCCATGCTGAAAAGACACACGAGCGCTACCTTTATGTACACCGTTTTTCCTTTTCTCCTTCGTCATTTTTTTCTAAACCACGGGTGCCGTACACTGTGCTATTACGCGCAGGTCTCAGCACTGCATGCGCTGGATCCCGCTCCGGCATTCCCGTTCTTACGAACTTTCCGGGGAAGCGAGTTGTTCGAGCAGGCGTGCAATGTGCTCGGACGCCTCTTCTTGCGTAAAAAAATACGTGTGCGCACCACACCGTGTTGTGCATTCAACGCGCGGTAGCGTTTTCGCACTCAGTACCACACGAAGGGGAATACCGATTAAATCAGCATCTGCGAACTTTACTCCGGGTCGCTCTGCACGATCATCAAACAGTACCTCAACTCCCCGTGTCCGCAGCTGCACGTACAGTGCCTCTGCTGCTGCATAGGGGGCCTGCGTGTGAGGGATGGGTATGAGCACAACTGCGTAGGGGCTGATCGCAAGCGGCCAGCTGATACCCCGCGTGTCATGGTGGTTTTCCACCACAGAGGCAAGCGTGCGATCAAGGCCAATGCCATAGCAGCCCATCAGGGGGAACTGTCGTACACCCTGCTCATCAGTAAAGGTAAGGTGCATGCTGCGCGTGTATTTGTCCCCTAATTTAAAGAGGTGACCTAGTTCGTTACCCTTTTTTTCGTATAGGGGCGCTCCACAGTGTATGCACCGGTCGCCGGCGCGCACGAGCATGAGATCTGCAACTGCGTCAGGAACAAAGTCTCGACCCGGTTCTACTTGCACAAGATGCGTGTCAACTTTCAACGCACCGGTGATAGCGTCGTGCATAGCCATCACGGATTGATCTGCAACGAGGGAAAAAAATGGAATGTCAGAAGTGACGGATGCAGGCTCAGCAGCGGAGGGGAAGAACGCAGGGGTGCGAGCGGCATACGCAGCTGCAGCACGCTGTGCAAGTCCTACCGGACCAATGAATCCTACGGGGGTGCCGCTGAGTGCATACACCTCTTGTTCAGTTGCCAGTACTACAGATGGCACGCGCAGGAGCGCTTCGAGCTTTGACTCGTTGAGTTCTAGGTCGCCGCGGATGCACACTGCCACAAAATGCCCAGCCGCCTGGGGCACCGTGTCAATGCGGTAAATAAGCGTCTTGATGCAGCGATGTGCAGGTACGTGCAAGAAGTGTTCAAGTTCCTCAATAGTTTTCACGTGCGGGGTGTGTACCTCGCGCATTGCTGCAGGCGTCTTGAGATCTGACCCTGCGTGTTCGTCTTTTAGATGAGTGTCATGCGTGTCTGGGAGGGGGCGCTGTCCGACGGCCTTTTCGCAATTTGCAGCGTAGGTGCAGTGGGGACACAACAGGAGCGTGTTGTCACCCACCGCGGACTCTACCATGAATTCCTCGGATTCCTGCCCCCCCATCGCACCGAGGTGTGCATGTACTGCAATGACTGATAGGCCGATGCGACGGAAAATGGCGCGATACGCGTGCGCAAACTTTTCGTACGTGCGCGCAAGGCATGCGCAGTCTGTGTGGAAAGAATAGGCGTCGACCATGGTGAACTCGCGCGCGCGCATCAGTCCGTAACGCGGACGGATTTCATCGCGATATTTTGCGTTGATTTGGTAGAGACTGAGGGGAAAATGTTTGTAGGAAGTACAGTCGCCGCGCACCAAAGCGGTGAAGGATTCTTCTGCAGTCGGACTGAAAAGGAGCTCGTGATCGAGCCGATTTTTGGCGCGCAAAAGCTCTGCGCCCATGCGGTACCAGCGGCCAGATTCCTTCCACAACTCTGCAGGAGTCACAACAGGCGCGGTGCACTCCAAACACCCGATAGCCTCGAGTTCTTCCCGAATAATCGCTTCAATTTTGTGTCGAACGCGCAGGCCCAGGGGAAGGTACGCAAACAGGCCGTTGGCGATTTTTCTGACGTACCCTGCGCGCATGAGCAGCTGGTGGCTTGCGATGGTTGCATCAGCAGGTGCAGACCGCAGGGTTGGTGCAAAAAACGCAGACATCTTCACGAAACGTACCCCTCCCGCGCGTAGTATATGCCTTTTTCAGACTCTTGTGTCTTACCCCGTCCGAGCGGAGCTGCCGACAGCTCTGACAAGGTGTTCGCATCTTTGCTAAAGAAGCGTTCCTTGTTCTGGGGAGTGCGGGGTGAGCGTGCGTGCCTCGGGGACAGGGAGACCTAGGTGCGCATAGGCACGCGCGGTGGCCATGCGCCCGCGGGGGGTGCGCTGCATGAGCCCAATTTGGATAAGGTAGGGCTCGTAGTAATCCTCAAGTGTTTCCGGTGATTCCCCGAGGGAGATCGCTAACGTTTCTGCGCCCACTGGCCCTCCGCCGAAGTGCTCAATCATGACGCGCAGCAGCTGTATGTCGTGCAGTTCTAGCCCTAATTCGTCGATTTTTAGGTGGGCAAGCCCTGCGCGTACTATCGTCTCGCTGATGTGTGCAGACCCCGCAACTTGGGCAAAATCGCGTATACGGCGCAAAAGCCGGTTGGCCACCCGGGGTGTTCCTCGCGAACACCGCGCAAGGGCTAACGCTGCGCGTGCATCGAGCGTGATATCTAGAAGCCGCGCTGAGCGTTGCACAATGGCAGCAAGCTCCTCAGGGGTATAGAACTCGAAGCGCTCTACGATTCCAAAGCGGCTAATTAGCGGGCTTGAAACCATACCCGCGCGAGTGGTTGCACCAATGAGGGTAAATGGGGGGAGTGGGATGCGCACCGTGCGCGCGGACGGTCCCTGACCGATAACCCAATCCAGCTCGTAGTCCTCCATGGCAATGTACAGCATCTCTTCTATGGCTGGTTTGAGGCGGTGGATTTCATCCACAAAGAAGACGCTTCGCTCACTCAGCGCAGTGAGGATACCCGCTAAATCTTTTGGTTTATCAAGCGCCGGTGCGCCTGTAACCTTGCACTCAACGCCCAGCTCGCATGCAGTGATATGCGCGAGCGTCGTTTTGCCGAGCCCCGGGGGGCCGATGAGGAACAGGTGATCTAAGCTTTCGTTGCGATCGCGCGCTGCCTGAATGAAAAGACGTAAGTTGCGTTTTGTTTTCTCCTGACCTAGAAAGTCTTTCAGGAGGCGCGGTCTGAGCGCACGCTCGCGATCGTCTGTAGGTTGTGCTTCAGGGCGCACAGGACTCAGTGACGCGGTGTGATCCATAAGAGGGCGCAACTGTAGCTGCTTATGCGAGGAAGATCAAATGCTTCTTTATCATGTAGCTCGAGAGGCTCCGCGCCAGAGTGCCGTTTTCTTTTCCTGAAAGGGTACTGAAAAATTGACGTTTCCTGCGTGATCCGCTACTTTGATGCATCAAAATTCACCCAAGGAGTGTCACTTGATACGTGAAAGAATATGTGCCTGCGTGCTCGCGCTTGGCATGCTGACCGGTTTTACGCACGCATTCGGTAGCAAGGATGCCGCAGCGGACGGGAAACCCCTGGTTGTCACCACCATTGGCATGGTAGCGGATGCTGTCAAAAACATCGCTCAAGGTGATGTGCATCTAAAGGGGTTGATGGGTCCTGGTGTTGACCCGCATCTGTACACGGCTACTGCGGGGGATGTGGAATGGCTCGGGAATGCGGATCTCATCCTGTACAACGGGTTGCACCTGGAAACCAAGATGGGCGAGGTGTTTTCCAAACTGCGCGGGAGCCGCTTGGTAGTTGCAGTTTCTGAGACTATTCCGGTGTCGCAGCGTCTTTCTCTTGAGGAAGCAGAGTTCGATCCGCATGTGTGGTTTGATGTAAAGCTGTGGTCTTATTCGGTGAAGGCAGTGTACGAAAGCTTGTGCAAGCTGTTGCCGGGAAAAACTCGCGAATTTACTCAACGTTATCAGGCGTACCAGCAGCAGTTGGATAAGCTTGACGCGTACGTTCGGCGCAAGGCGCAGTCGCTGCCTGCTGAAAGGCGTGTGTTGGTGACCGCTCATGATGCGTTCGGCTATTTTAGCCGTGCGTATGGTTTTGAGGTGAAGGGGTTGCAAGGGGTGAGCACCGCTTCGGAAGCCAGTGCGCATGATATGCAGGAACTGGCAGCGTTTATTGCGCAACGTAAACTCCCTGCTATCTTTATTGAGAGTTCTATTCCGCACAAAAACGTTGAAGCGTTAAGGGATGCGGTGCAGGCAAGAGGGCACGTAGTGCAGATTGGAGGCGAGTTGTTTTCTGATGCGATGGGGGATGCGGGTACGAGCGAGGGTACCTACGTAGGGATGGTAACACACAATATCGATACGATCGTTGCTGCGTTGGCTCGCTAGCGTGGAATGTAGAGTTGAGTGGGTAGAAGAGCCGTTGGTGGTCGGCTGTACGACAGCGCCCGTTCACGGCGTGGTGATTAGTGAAGGAGGTGGCGCGCTCACCGCTGACGGCTCTTACCCGATTGAGCGAAAAGAAGAGAGCAGTATATGGCAGAGATATCAGCAACAGCTTATGCTGTCCAGGTTGACGACCTGACGCTTGCGTATCGGCAGAAGCCGGTGCTTTGGGACGTGGATGTGCGTATTCCAGAGGGGGTTATCGAGGCCATTATCGGTCCTAATGGGGCGGGCAAGTCGACCCTATTGAAGGCGATCATGGGTCTTCTGCCTCTCGCTTCCGGAGAGGTGCGAGTCTTTGGGCGTCCTTTTTCAAAAGAGCGGCGACGTGTTGCGTATGTCCCGCAGCGCAGTGCAGTGGATTGGGATTTCCCTACTACCGTTTTTGATGTGGTGCTCATGGGTTCGTACGGTTCGCTCGGTTGGATTCGTCGTCCGGGAAAAAGAGAAAAGGCGCGTGCCCGGGAAGCGATCGAGGAAGTAGGAATGGGCGCCTTTTTAGACCGACAAATCAGTGAGCTTTCAGGCGGTCAGCAGCAGCGCGTGTTTCTCGCGCGGGCCTTGGTGCAGGACGCGGATCTTTACTTCATGGATGAGCCATTTCAAGGTGTGGATGCAGCTACTGAACAAGCAATCGTTACTCTTTTAAAAACGCTGAAAGGGCGTGGGAAAACGTTGCTTGTTGTGCATCATGATTTGCAGACGGTGGCAGAGTATTTTGACCGCGTGCTGCTTTTAAATGTTCGCGTCATCGCTGAAGGGGCCGTCGTGTCTGCCTTCACCGAAGAATACGTTCAAAGAGCCTATGGCGGACGGATTAGTTCCACCCTTTTTCCGAGAGGAAATAAGGAGGATGTGCACGATGCACGCGCTCATGCGTCTGTTCTCTGACTATACGCTGCAAAATGTGGTGTTAGGCACGCTTTTTTTGGGTTTGGGTTCTGGGCTGGTCGGCAGTTTTGCGGTGCTGCGTCGACAAAGCCTTTTCGGTGACGCAGTTTCTCATGCAACCCTTCCGGGGATTGTTATCGCGTTTCTTTTAACCGGCACGAAGTCTACTGAGATACTTTTGCTGGGTGCTGCCCTCAGTGGTTTAGTAGGAACTGTGGTGATGCTAATGGTGATGCGTACTACAAAAATTGATACCGATGGTGCGCAGGGCATTGTGTTGGGTGTTTTTCTTGGGTTTGGGTTTCTATTACTCACCCACGTGCAGAAGTCGTCCCAGGCGGCAAAGGCTGGTCTGAACAAATTCATTCTAGGGCAAGCGGCCACGATTTTGCAGCGAGATGTCCTGCTCATCATTGCGATGGAGGTGGTGATCGGTTTGCTTGTACTGCTGTTTTGGAAAGAACTGAAGCTTTCTACCTTCGATCGAGACTTCTCTGCGGTGCAAGGTTTTTCTCCACAGCTTATGGAGTTCATGCTCACGGCACTCATCGTAGTTGCAGTTGTCGTAGGGGTTCAGGCAGTGGGGGTTATCTTGATGAGCGCACTGCTGACTGCGCCTGCAGTGGCAGCGCGGCAGTGGACAAACAATTTAAGGGTTTTATGCGCGCTTGCTGCTTTATTTGGGGGTGTCTCAGGTGTTTCAGGTTCGGTTGTCTCTGCCCAGGTTCCCAGGCTTTCTACTGGCCCCGTGATAGTGTTGGTGCTGACGGGTATTGCGCTTGTCTCTATTATGCTTGGTCCTCAGCGGGGTGTTTTGTATCAACTGTGGCGAAGAAGACGGGTTTCGCTTCTTCAAGAGGAGGGGTAGAATATGACCATGGAGGTTGTGCTTATTGCAGTGGTCGTGTCGGTTGCGTGCGCGCTGTGTGGGGTTTTCTTAGTGTTGCGTAGAATATCGCTGATGAGTGACGCGATCAGTCATTCGGTTATCCTGGGGATAGTACTCGGTTATTTTCTGAGTCGTACGCTTTCTTCTTTCGTGCCTTTTGTGGGGGCAGTGATTGCGGGGATATGTTCGGTAATCTGTGCAGAACTTTTGCAGAAGACAGGGATGGTAAAGAGCGATGCAGCAGTCGGGCTTGTGTTCCCTGCAATGTTTGGGTTGGGGGTGATCCTTGTGTCGTTGTATGCGGGGAATGTACATCTTGATACAGATGCGGTACTGCTTGGGGAAATTGGACTTGCGCCCTTGGATAGAGTTTCGTTTTTTGCTTGGTCCTTGCCTAGGAGTCTGGTACAGATGGGGTCCGTCTTGTGTGGATTACTGCTGTTGCTTGCGCTCTTTTTCAAGGAACTCAAGATTTCTACGTTTGATCCGGTGCTTGCCACGAGTTTGGGTTTTTCTCCTACGCTTATTAATTATGGGCTTATGCTTGCGGTGAGTATTACCTGTGTGGGAGCCTTCGATTCGGTGGGTGCAGTGTTGGTCATTGCATTGATGATTACACCGCCTGCAGCAGCGCTTTTGTTGACAGATAACTTGTTGTTGATGTTGGTTCTTGCTTCATTGCTCGCCTCTTGTGCGTCCATTAGTGGGCTTTTTCTTGCGGTGAAGATAGACGGCAGCATTGCAGGAGCAATGGCCACCATGGCGGGCGTTCTGTTCGCGTTGGTGTACCTTTTCTCTCCAAAACACGGGGTTGTGCGCAGGCGTCTGGTAATGCGTGCTTTGAAACTTGATCTAGATGTGGCGACACTTGCCGTGCATCTTGCAACACACCGTTACACGGTGGAGCGCAGCGTGGAGTGCGCTGAAGTGCACCTGACAGAACATGTGAGTTGGTCTGCGCGCAGGGCAGCCCGCGTGGTGCGTACCGCGCTCAGGAGAGGGATGGTAGAGCGTCACGGTGCCTTGCTGCTACTCACTGCGCAGGGTGTGTCGCTCGCGCAGGCGCGATTGGATGTATCCGTGTAGGCTGAGTCGATGTCGTTAGTGTCAGATATTGCAGCAGAGAATTATTTGAAGACAGTGGTAAAGGCGTTGGCGCGGTCTCGCCGGGAGCGCGTGGGTACCGGGGAGTTGTCTCGCCTTTTACACGTAACGCCGGGGACTATCAGCACAATGGTAAAGCGTTTGGAAAAGGGTGGCTATGTGCAACGCACGCATCGTCTTGGCTGTACGTTAACCAGAAAGGGGGCAGTTTTTGGATCTGCAGTGTTAAGGAAGCATCGCTTGTTGGAGAGTTTTCTTTCCCAGGTATTGTGTTTAGAAGCGGGAGTGGTGCACAAAGAAGCGGAAATGCTTGAGCATGCGTGTTCTGACGAGCTCATCGACGTTATTGATCGCTATTTGCAGTATCCTACGCGGGATCCTCACGGGCAGCCGATCCCAAGAAAGGATACGCTTTTGGATTTGTATGTTGAGGACGATGTGCCAGGTGTATGATCTTTTTGTATGGGGTGAGGATGCGCCTTTTGTCAGATAAAAGGGGATGTGCAAAACGTATTGTTGAGAGGAGAGGGCCATGAAGCTTGTGTTGATCCGTCATGGAGAAAGTGAATGGAACAGGCTGAACCTGTTCACTGGTTGGACAGATGTTCCGCTTACCCCACGTGGGGAGTCGGAAGCCCAGGAGGGGGGCCGCGTACTGCAAGAAGCGGGGTTTGATTTTGACCTATGCTACACTTCTTTCTTGAAACGTGCCATTCGTACGCTCAATTTTGTACTCCAGGCACTGGACCGTGAGTGGTTGCCGGTTCACAAAAGTTGGAAATTGAACGAGCGGCATTATGGGGATCTACAAGGTTTAAATAAGACAGAGACGGCGCAGAAGTATGGTGAGCAGCAGGTTAGGGTGTGGCGTCGCTCCTTTGATGTGGCTCCTCCTCCGCTTACTGTAGGGGACGCACGTTGTCCGCATACTCAAGCCTCCTACCGGGGGGTATGCGCGTCTGGTCGGACGCCAGTACTTCCGTTTACGGAAAGTTTGAAAGATACCGTTGCGCGTGTGGTGCCGTATTTTGAAGAGGAAATCAAACCGCAGATGATTTCCGGACAGCGTGTGCTTATTGTGGCGCATGGTAACTCGTTGCGCGCACTGATGAAGCACATAGAGTCTTTGGATGAGACTCAGATAATGGAAGTGAATTTGCCTACCGGTGTACCGCTTGTCTATGAGTTTGAGGCGGATTTTACCCTGTGTGGGAAGCGTTTTTTAGGTAATGAGGCGGATGTTGCAGCGAGGGCGCAGGCTGTGGCTGATCAGGGTAAGAGTAACTAACTAAACCTGCGTGTCGCATCCTCTGGTCGTATGTATGATTGTAAGGCTCCGCTTCAAGCTGGGGCGGAGCGTCCTGCTTTGTGGCTTGACTTCGGGCTCTAGTCGTGGTATGCTCTGTGCGTCACCGCAGGGTGGAGCAGTTGGCAGCTCGTCGGGCTCATAACCCGGAGGCCGGAGGTTCGAGTCCTCTCCCTGCTATATTCCGTTCATTTATCGGTGTGCCTTGTGGTTGGGACTTTTTCCTGACCTTCAAGGGACAGCTTTCTTCTGTGCCTGGGTTGCGAGTGCGCGTTTTCGTGTTTTTTACGGGGAGGGTGCGTGACGGTCGGCGTTTTTGCTGCACTGGGAGAGGAGGTTGCGCGCGTACGTGAGTGTCTCGGGGGAGTAGGTACAGAGCGGGCAGGGCTCACGTTCTATGTTGTGTCGGTGGGTGCGCTTCAGGTGGTGTATGTGTGCGGCGGTGTTGGGAAAGTGAATGCAGCGCTTTGCACTCAACTACTCATTTCGGAGTTTGGTGCGCGTGTGCTTATCAATACAGGAATTGCAGGTGCTCTCGATGAGCGCTTGTGTGTTTTTGATGTGCTAGTTTCTGTCGATGCAGTGCAGCATGATGTAGACGTTACCGCTTTTGGTTACCAGAAAGGGCGTATTCCGCGCATGGATTCTGTAGAGTGGACTGCGAACACGGCATTGCGGTATTTGGTGCGGGAAGCCTTTGATCTCTGCACACGGGATCCGGAGTGGACCGAGGGTGCTTGCGTGCTCTCTGGCTCGGGGGATCCGCCTTCTCGCGTTTCTCGTTTAGTCGAAGGGCGCGTCGCCTCAGGGGATCTTTTCGTGTCAGATGCGCAAACACGTGCACGCATTATACGCGAATTTGGTGCGCATGGTGTGGAAATGGAGGGGGCAGCCTTTGCGCATGTAGCGTCAGTTAATGGCGTCCCCTTTGTTATTATACGCTGTATATCCGACGGTGCGGGTGCTGAGCAGGATGTCTCTATGAGTTATAAAGAGTTTTCGACGCGTGCGGCGCGGCGTTCTGCCCTTTTGACGTTGCGTGTCCTTGAGCGTCTCAGTGCTTTACGCACATCGGTAGTGGCTTCTCTTTTCCCGATGGTCGTGGTGTAATGGTCGGAAGTAAGACAATGGGCTGAGCAGTCGGGCGATGCTGTGGGGGCTTGTGTAGGTGTATACCCAGTTGTTATACTGCGGCACTTGGGGGTTTTATGGTGAAAAGAGGTGGCGCGTTCGCGCTGTGTCTTGCGGTGTTGCTTGGGGCGTGTTCATTTAGTTCTATCCCGAATGGCACGTACCGGGCGACGTATCAGGATTTTGATGAGAATGGTTGGAAGGACTTTCTCGAGGTTACTTTTGATGGTGGCAAGATGGTGCAGGTGGTTTACGATTATCAGCATAAAGAAGGGCGATTTAAGTCCCAGGACGCTGACTACCATCGGGTCATGTATGCATCCTCGGGCATAGGTCCTGAAAAGGCCTTCAGAGAGCTCGCCGATGCTTTGCTTGAAAAGGGTAATCCCGAGATGGTGGATGTGGTCACCGGTGCAACTGTTTCTTCCCAGAGTTTCAGGAGGTTGGGTGCTGCGCTTCTGCAGAGTGCGCGGCGCGGCGAGAAGGAAGCCATTATTAGCAGGTAGACCGGTCCGGGACATCCCTATAAGCTGAAGACCGATACGGGCGCCCACACTGGTGGTGGGCCTCGAAAGCGATGATGGGGTGTGCGGGGTCTTCTCGCGCCCTCTTCACCGACGCGTGCGCCTCCTCAATTAAGTGGGCCGCGGTAGTTAGTCTGGACGTACGCGTCGCGATGCCGATAAGGACGCGTGCGCTCTCAATGGCGCCGCACAGCTCCTTGTGTATATCCCTCGCGAGTACCATCGCCTCTTCGAGGCTTGCGTCTTGTACGATACCCGCGAAGCAGCAAGTACCCTCGAATTCAAAGAGCATATCCCGAAATTTGAAGAACTCCACGAGCTTTTTCGCTGTGTCCGCAACGGCTGTCTGGTGCGCGGGGTGCTCCACCTGTACTATCATTAGCGTTAGGTCTTGTTCGGAAGCGGTGGCGCGTCCTAATTCTGCCTCAAGCCTTTCCTCCAGATAGGCCCGCCAACCGACCCCGGTTAAGGGATTGAAAAGACCATAGGTGCTCTTTTTTTCATGAACGGGAAGCAACGTCTGCCCGCACCCTTCCTCACCGGAAGAGGAAGACATCCGGCCCTCCCCCCCTGTATGTTCCTGGAACACTGAGTCATGTATGGAAAAAAGCTCCTCGTCAGAATGGTTGTACAAATGTAAACCTTCGAGGTCGCTCACGCTTTCCTTAGAAGCAAGGTCCTGCCCATGAGTTTCAAAAGACGGACACTGACACTCAGGCGGTGTACCGGGCGGCACCTGGGCCTCGTCTGTCCGAGAAGCGCTCGCAGTACCTTGAGGTCCAGCAGGACGAGGGCGCGCGTCCCCCTGTGCGCACTGGAATCGGCGCACGCTCAGATACTCAATAACCAAAAAGACCATGCTTGATATGGTGAGGGTGAGCATAACCAGAAAGACCACGCAACCCCTAGAAAAGATATTCGCGGGAGTGAGTACCCTCAACGCTGCGGTAAACGACAAGCATTCGTCTTTGGCTTGATAAGGCACTCTTCCCGAAAAGATTTTTATGAAAAAAGAGCTACTTCTCGGTACTAACTCACTTCCCCCAACAGCAACGAACATGAGGTCGTCGTACGTCCAGGAGAACAACTGCACCCGGTTAGAAAAAATATTCAGCGCCATGATAAGGCCATCATTTTTACACAAATTCTGGATAAAATCCGCCTCTGCATCTGTCAACTGCCTTTTGGATGTCACGCGCGGTGCAATCCGCCTGATCACTTGTGCAAAGCGCTGTTGCGCCCCGACG
Source organism: Treponema paraluiscuniculi Cuniculi A (assembly GCF_000217655.1). NCBI lineage: Bacteria > Pseudomonadati > Spirochaetota > Spirochaetia > Treponematales > Treponemataceae > Treponema > Treponema paraluiscuniculi. The sequence continues at coordinate 191,250 of NC_015714.1, forward strand.
GTATTTCTTTGAATCGCTTGTGAAATAGAGAAGGCGAACCAAGCCACCGTTAAGACCATGATAGCGATAGCAAAAACGGCATAGGCGCGCACGCACGTCCTACTCATTGCACCCAGTATAGCGGAGTACATCCTCCAGTACAAGTTCTAGGATTCGAAAGATAGGTGCCTGCGGTGTACGCTTCGTTTTGTACCATGTTATAAAGGGTAGCATGGCGAGGAGTGCCGCGGCGTGTTTGCTTCTCAGTTGTGCGTGGAAAAAATTAATAAATTGTTTGTAGGGAAATGCGCGAAAATCTGCTGCATGCCATGGGCGTGCACCTGGCGTAATTTGATCGAAATTTCTTTTATATTGGTCGAGTATTTCGTTTGAGTAGGTAATTCCTCCTTGTGTGTTGTCCTGTCTTGTCGGGGTGCGAAACATCAGATTACAGAACTGTGTTTCAAGCGGCGATATGCGCAGTATTTTCTGTTCGAACTGTTTAGAAAGATATGTCCCTCGTGCATACGGCTTTCCGTTGGTGTAGGAAAAGTCTGTTCCAACAGAAGTGATACGGGTAAACCCTAGAAAGGAAGCCACCGAATAGGCGGCGCCAGCCACCGTTCCCGAACTAGTTTCTAAAAAAGGTAGGGAAGAAAAACGATTTGCGTATACACTAAAAGGGTGACCTCCTCCGGTGAAAATAAGTGAATTACCATTCAAATAAAAACTGCGTACTGCGCATGGACACGCGCATATGTCGAATATTGCAGTTACCTGTGAAGGGAATGAACACATAGTGTGTGCATACGAGATGTATTGCGGATCAATGCTGATAAAAAAATCTGGCATAAGACCGCCTGTGCAACACACGGGAAAAGCAGTATCGCATGCAAAAATAGTATACACATCCCTATGTGAACGTATTTTTTCAATACCTTTTTCAAGACTTGGCCCTGCACCTAATATGATCGCCTCAGTTTGTGTATTGATGTTCGGTAGCTTTGGTGTGAATATCTGTGCATACCTTAGATTGAGTAATGCGTTTCTCATCCAAAGCTTTCCAAAGTGCACTTGGACTGAAAAGTCGGCACGGATGATTTTCATTGCTTGGCTGGTAAGCTCAGCAATCTTTTGTTCGCTTGTGGGAAAAAATGCCTTCCAGGGTTGTAGATAGTGAACAAAAAAATTGCCATGGATGATGGGCATGTAACACTGTGCAATTTCTTGTGATGCACTACCGTGGGTGAGCGGATGAAGAAAGTGGACGCGTTCTTGGACGATAATATGCGTGAGGTCCACCTGCTCCAGGAGTGCACGGAAACTCGCGTAATCAAATTCACATACCGCGCAGCATGCGTGACGAAATTTTTCTAAGAAAACACTGATGTGGATACCTGCCCCGATGCCACAAAAAAGAATGAAGCATGGCTGCGCAGGCAGAGTTCTTTCTGCTTCTATCCATGGGTTGTATCTTGAGTGGAGTGTCCGATTGTTCCTAAAGAAGGGAATGTTTTCTCCTGTGTGTGCAGTCAATGTGCCGGCGTATATTCCGTTAGAATGGGTGCGCTCCAGTGTCAAGGCGATATCCTGATAGCGCATTCTGAGCGCTCGGATGTTTTTTTTAAACACATTAGTCATATGTTGAGCTTGTTCCTAAGTTGAACGATTTCATGGCGCACCTTGTGAATGAGAGTTTGTGTTCCCTGAGAAGGGTTTTTTCTCAGGTGAAGTAGCTCAGCGTATGCAAGAAACTCAAATGCCTCTTTTTCTATGCCGGAGCTGGCTATACTGGATGCGATACGTGCATGGTGTGCACTGCGTGCGATGCGTTCAAAGTAGTGGCGGAGTACTGCCTTTTTGTGGATGCGCGAAATCGGCGGCCCATCTGAAAAGGTGAATGTATCCTTTTTGGCGAAGGCGTGTTGGGAGAAATCTTCATACGTGATGGTACGTACATTGGAAGGTGGTGCGTGTTCTGTATTTAGCCGTGTAAGTTTCTGGGTTTTCTCTTGTGGGAGACTGTAAAACCAGTGTGCGTATGTTTCTAGTGAGCGATTGTCAAAATTTCCTGCAATGCAGGTCGCAAGTGGCTCAGTTCTCTTGGGATTAAAACGTTTGAAGGAAGCATGTGGACGTGCGTGTTGGAATCCCTTTCCTGGGTGCAAATCGAGTCCGGCCAAATAAATAGAATGTACCCCACACTGTAAAAGATATTCGAGTGCAGTCCCCATGACACTCCCATGTCTTTGTGCAGAAACCGAGGGGATGTGCAGGTGTTGCAGAAAGAAGTGTTCTGTATGCGAATGGTAGTTGAGCAAAGAAATTGGAGAGTATTTAAACACACGTGGAGGAATGCACGCTTCTAAGGGAAACAACACCGGAAGGGTAGGCGCTGGCGGAAAATGCTCTGCGGCCCAAAAACTGCCGTCCGTGCTCATGCAGATATCAGGAGAAATATTGCGGTAGAGAAGTGCCTGCAGTGCTGAGGAGACCGCAACTATGGGAAGTCCGACTCGGGTGATTTGCTCGAGTCCGAAACCTGCAGCCACACACAACACTTCCGGTGCGGTCAGGCACACCCGTACCGGGCGCTCAAGAAAAAATACATTTCTCAGTGTATTCAGTAACCAACGTTTTCCGAAGTATATGCGCGTGGCGATTTCACTCTGAATTATTTTGATGGTATAGGTGATTTCTTGCCATGTGGACTGAGCTTGTGCGCGCCATATTCGGTTTGCTGGCTCCCAGGGAACAAACGCGGTTTGCCCGAGCAATTCGTCAGGGATATGATTAATTAAGAAAGAATGCAAACTGCCGCAGTCTGGTCTCCAGACTGCGTCCCACTGGATATCGGATGAAGTGAACGCATCGTTTGTGTATCGAACTGCGATAAGCTTTGCATGTGGAAAGCGTGCCCGCAAAAACTCCGCGGTGTACGACTCACCCGGCTCTGTTATTACCACAATGCGGCGACCTTCTAGGATCGCAGCGACAAAACGCTCCGCCTCCCTTCTTGGGTTATATTTTGAGTGGAGGTTCAGCGACACGTCTCCCCGGTTTCGTACTGCAAGAAACGGAGGACGTCCGTCTGCGCGCGAGTAGTTCCACTGCTTGTGATGAGAAGTGAATTCTCCGCGTGGTTAACAAAGTACGCGCTGACGCCACGGGTAAGTTGGTTTAGGTACAGCTCAGGATCGACGGGAAAGGAAGAGAAGACCACAACGCGCAGCTCCCGGGAAGCGACGCATGAGGCAAGGTTGTCGTTCCCTACGAGCGTCAATAGCTGGTTGCTCAGCGCACAGCAGCGGCGTACCATACTCAGTTCTTCCTGAAGAACGGCGGGGGGCAACGCACTCTGGTTGATGCTGATAGTGAACAGGTTTGCCATCCGCTGATTGTTCAGGGCGAACTCGAGCTGGGAGCAGCTCGGTGCCAACTCCGGCTGTCGCGGATACACGGGCCTACTCGCCTCGATAAACGAGAAGCGCGCCTGTACGGCAAGGATAAAGGAACGCACGCGCTCCTCGCCTGATGCATCACCGTGAAGGTCTGCAGCGAGGGCACCTTCCTCGACGTCGGTTCGGGTATCAAAGAGCACCAGGTATACGCGCACGCTTCCAGCGGAAAACGGATACAAATGGAGCGCACGCAGCGTGCTGAATAGATGGGAAGAGAAGTAACCCTGCAATTCGGTAAGTTCCTGCCTGAACAGGGTCGTCCACTGCTCCGCAGGCAGGCCGGGCGAAAGGAGGGAGGTGGGAACACGCATACGGTAAAACGTGGTGGTGTCAATCCCGAAGGGGAAACGCAGGTCAAACATGCGCTCTTCAGTGAGAAAGAGAAAACCCGCGCGGGGAATTCCGAGAGATTCAACCAGCTGTACGAACTGCAGTTCCAGGCGGTAGTACTCGCAGGAGACACCCGAGCTACGCCGGATGCAGGAAGCGCGCGCGATAAGACCCATTAGGAAATCCCTAGCTCGTCAAAGAGGTGTTTGTACGTGTGGAAATACTCCGATCGCGCAAACTCCTCGATCTTCTCCTCGGGCAGACTTTCGAGCAGCCGGTCCATATACCCGAGCACAGAGCGCACCTCGTCGGCAAGGCTCTTTGAGAGGGGAGGTGCAAGGTTGGCAGAATCCCCCTGCGCAGGACGGGCCGCTTCCGATTGGGGCGGGGACCCGATTGCCACCGGCGTGGCAACCTCCGAAGACTCAGAGGCGGCGGTTTCAACCGCGTGGGGAGCAGAAAACTCTAGCGAGGGAACGGAGACGTTCAACTCCTGCTCTTCTGGCAGTGGGAACGATGCATCTTCGCGCTGGGTGTCCTCGTCGTCGAAGACATTTTCAGTATTGAGGGGCTGCTCGGCACCGGCTGCATCGAGGCCGGTGGAGGAAACGTGCGCCCGTTGAGCCTCAGGCGATGCGTCATCTTTGGCAACAGGAGACGGACCGGCCGCAGCGTCACGATCCGCGTGAGCCCCCTGCTCTTTCACATCGAAAACTTCGTTTCCAAGGGTAGCACGCCCCTGTTGCACCCACTGCTCCTGCGCGACGCGCGCTGCAGCGTGGTCGTCCTCCTCTAGGTAGCTGAAATCGCCTGCAGCGGACTCGATGTGAGAGGACTCAAAACCACTGAGTTCACCACCAAATGCGTCGGCCGCAGAGTCTTTCCCATCTTCCTCGGTAAACTCAGAGGTGATGAGGATATTGTTCAGCTCATCGTTGGTAAGCGCAATCGTCTCGTCTGGATCATCGTCACAGAAAAACCCGGAGTAGGCAGCCTCTGTTCCTTCCGGAGCCGGAGCGGTGGCGGGAGCCTGAGCAGGCTCGGCGCCAGCTTGCTGGGAGAAGGTACCCTTCAGCTGGTCCAGATCAGCGCGGATACTGCTGATTTCCTGCGCAATTTTCAGAAGCAAATCGGTGGAAGCATCGCCTGAGGTACTGGCCTGCGCCCCCTGCGCGGCCACCTGGGCATCACCCATGAGGGACTGCGCAACTGCGTCCACATCACTGAATGGGGCGCCGCGTACCGGTCCTTCCGAAGAAGGCTCCGAAGCAGAGTAAGTGATAGGGTCGGAATCGACCGGGTATTCCGGTGCGTCGTGGCTCAAACTCGAGAGCAAGTCGTCGAACTCTGTGGTGTCGCACGACCCGCTGGGGCAGGGCATGCTGCACCCGCGCGGCTCTGGCGGCTCTTCGGTCACAACGGAGCTCATCGCTGCCGATAGATCAACTCTGTCGTCCTGAGACTGCGCGGTGCGTGTAACCAAATCGTCGAACGACGGCACCTCCGAGTAAGCGGCATCTCCGACTGGCGCATCTGCCGCCTGGTCGGAGGAGGACTCGCCACCCGGAGCGTGGCTGCACCCGCGAGCGAGCACCTCGTCCTCCACGGAGAGGTCAACAAAGCCACGAGAACCCTCTGCAGAGGACTGCACAGGAAGCGCACGGTACACATGGTGCCGCACCGCATCCACGCGCGCACCCGGGGGAGCGTGTTGGGCAGGCGCCTCTGGATCCTCTGGGCCACCTGAGCTGACGGGTGGCTCCTGCGCTTCCGGCGGTACCTTTACCCACACGCCACACGCATCCCAGGCACGGTCTTCCCCCTGCTCCTGAGGGCGTGCAGTTGCGCGTGGACTGTCCATTTCTGCTGACTCTGATCCCATAGCATCTTCCTCTGTGCCGTGAACTCCCTCACGCATCCTGTGTCGGCAGCCGTGCCGCAAAGCATGAGCATAGCGTGTGCGGTCCGTTTTTTCAACAATTCGTAAAAGCACCCCGTTCTTACGCCGTAAATGACGGCAACGCGCGGGTGCGGAAGGCACCTGCAATGCCTGTGTCATTACCTCCTGGCGGGGGGGGGGTACGGACAAAAACAGGGGTGAAGATGTGGAAGACAGTGCAGACACGCAGCCAGAGGAAGCGGTGAGGACTCTATGCGCGTTTACTTGAGGGTAGTACTTCCCCTGTCTCTTGCGCTGAACAGCTACGGTGTACTCGCCTTTTTCTGGGGAGAGCGGGGGGTGTGTGCCATGCGGCTACTGGAACGTGAGAAAAAGGAGCTCGTCCATCACATCCAGACGCTCGCAGAGCGTGGGCGCGACTTGGCTGCGGTGGTGGACGCTCTATCCTTTGACGAAGAGACTATCGGTGCGTATGCGCGTCAGCTAGGATATGTCCGCGCGGGGGATGTGTTAGTGAGGCCGGTAAACTTTACCGTTGCGCACATGCATACCCTTGATTCTGGGGATGCACGTCCGCTTGTTGCACCTGCATGTTTTAGCGACACGCGTTGCAAGGTGTACGCGCTGTGCGTCGGCTTCTTTGTCGTCCTGTTACAGCTGCTGTGGGGTAGCGCGCGTGCGTATTTTAAAACATGAGGCGCAGTCTGCGCACGCTGCTGCGCGTGCGCTCAAAGCCGGTGCGCTCGTAGCGTTGCCGACAGATACGGTGTACGGTTTCTCTGGCCTTGTGCCACACGCTGTTCCGGATCTCATATGTCTGAAGGCGCGTGGGTGCACAGAGACGGAAGGGAACCGGAGAGAGGGCTATCCGTTCATTGCACTGCTTGCAGATCCGCAGGACGTGGTTATCTATACCGGGACGCGGCTTCCTGCGGAGTTTCGTGCGCTGTGGCCTGGTCCGTATACGTTTGTGCTGCGCATGCAAGACGGCGCGACGCAGGCGTTCCGCTGTCCTGCTGACCTGTGGCTGCGCTCAGTGATACGGGCAGTTGGGGGAGCGATCTTTTCCACGAGTGCAAATCGGCACGGCAAGCCGCCGCTGCAAGATGCACAGGACATCGACCACATCTTTGGAAAGCATCTTGCGCTGACCGTAGACGCAGGACCACTGACCGGCTCCCCAAGCGCGGTGATAGACCTCACGCACCCTGTGCCGCGTGTGCTCCGCGCTGGTGCGGCGCCGTTGCCTCTTGCAGGACTGGAAAGGCGTGACTCTCCTTCCCTCCCTCATGTGGGGGAAGTACGTAAAGAATGAGGTCAGTTGCGGACCCACTCCTCAGGCACCTCTTCATACTCAACAGAAGCGGTGTGCCCTGCGCCCCGCACGACAGGGGCGGTTCTGACGCCTGAAAGCCGGTTGTTTCCTGAGATCTTTGTGAACCTCCACTGGAGCGGACGCGCCTCCTGCGCGAGCTTCTGAGCGATCTCAGGGGGGAAATGAGAAAACTGTCGCGCATTGACTGCCCCCTTCTGTGACACCACGAGCACTCCGTCTGAAATTTTCAGCTTGAGGGGAACGGAAAGTCCGGAGCGCAACACCGCGATGCCGCGGCCTTCGCTCACGATGACGATTCTTTCCTCTTCCTCTGTGCTGTGCCAGGAACCGGCGAGGGCATCTAGGGACGAAATGGATTCTTCACCTGCGCGCGTGTGCCGCATGCCAGACGTCTTTGTCTGATTCCCTGTCAGCGGGACGGAACGGTCAAACACATCTCGGACCAGGTGGCGCGAGTCAAGCAGAATGCGCGCTGCCGTCTCATATGTTTTGGAGAGTAGCCGCGTGGCGTTGTGATCTTTACCCTTGAGTGCAACAGCCAGTCTAATCCCCTCAGGGGTGAGGTTCATCGCGCCGCAAAATATATAGTCAAGACTCCCTTTTTCGGGAAAACGGTGCGGCACCGCTTGCTCTCTGCAATCTACAACGTGATACCCACGCAATTCCCGGATGAAAGAAAAGAGCGCGTCGTTGATGGTGGTTTCTGTGTGCGCAGGCACACCAGACACTTCCAGCCTGTAGACGCCAACACGAGGAGCTGCGTGAACAGCATGCGCGAACAGCACGAACAGGATAAGCAACCGAGAAGAACGGATACCTTTTTCCATGAGACTAGTGGTGTCGCTCACAGAGGCTGCGGGACAGCTCCCGTGCGTTGTCGCGGGCTTTGATCTGCGCGCGCTTGTCAAAAAGCTTCTTGCCCTTGCAGATTCCCAGCGCTACCTTCACCCGCCCTGCTTTCAGGTAAAACTCCAGGGGGACCAGAGTATAGCCTTTCTCTTCAACCTTGCGCTTCAAGCGCGCAATCTGGTCCCGATGTGCCAGTAACTTCCGCATCCGATCCGGATTGGGAGCAAAGGAACAAGCATGCACGTACTCCGCAATATGCACATTCTTTAGCCACAGCTCGCCTCCGCACATCTCTGCAAATGCGTCAGGAAAGGAAAGATGCCCCGCGCGCACAGACTTCACCTCCGTGCCTTCAAGCGCGATGCCACACTCTAGACGGTCTTCCACATGGTAATTGAAAAAAGCCTTGCGGTTCTTTGCAATGAGATGGGTTCCTGTGCCCCTCATGGCGCCGGATGCTACCGGATAGGCACTTCCCTTGTCAATTCGATTATCACCGTGTTAGGCTGCCGCGTCTGGGAGGGACGCCGTTTTATGTTTGCGCGGTGGAGAAGGTACTCATATTTGGCGCGGCGCGAAGCACGGCGAAATGCGACCGCAGTTTGTAGTGCTGGGGTGGGCTTCTTTCTGTTCTATCTTTTTATCACTACGCATGTGGTTGCAGCGTATCGCATTCAGGCGGACTCGATGCAGCCGACCCTGAGCGCAGGGGATTGCGTTCTTGCCTCGTCCCTGTTTCGCTTTGCCCGCATCAAGCGGGGGGATTTGGTGCTTGCAACTCCTCTTGAGAAAGAGGATATAGGCCTGTTTAAAAGGGCGATGAATGCTGTGTTAGGCTTCGTAAGCCTTCAATTGTACCGGCCGTTTGGCGCGGCAGATCGCATGTTTTCGCGGCCGCAAATGCGCAGGGTGGTGGGCCTTCCAGGGGACACTGTCTATATGCGCGATTTTGTGCTGTACGTTAAGCCCCACGGTCAGCAACACTTCCTCACGGAATTTGAGGTGAGTGCAGTTAGCTACGACGTGCGTAAGGGGGTGCTTCCTGAGCATTGGTCTGAACGGCTTCCCTTTTCTGGTTTCATGGAAGAGATGCAATTGGACGAGCACTCCTACTTCGTGCTGTGCGATAATCGAATTGTCTCCAGCGATTCTCGTCTGTGGGGTGCCATCGACGGTAGTACGCAGATAAAAGCAAAGGCATTCATGCGTTATTTCCCTTTCGGAGCATTTGGTGTCTTGTAGTGTGTAGGCGCCGCATTTGTGGTGCGTGCTGCGCATCGTGCTGTTCCTTTTATCATGTCTTCTGAGGTCGGTGCGTCTTTGTACGTGCACATCCCCTTTTGTGCGCAACGCTGTGCTTACTGCGATTTTTACTCCCTGGTGCGTTCAACCTATTTTAGGCCTCATCAGCCTTGTCCGCATTTTATCGATCGGCTGCTACAGGATGTGGCATTGCAGCGGGAGTGCTTTGGGGTCCAGGGGTGGCAGACAGTGTATATGGGTGGAGGTACCCCTTCGCTATTGGCACCGCAGGACATTCGTCGTTTTTGCGTAGCGTTACGCGCCGCGCAGCGGTATCCGATTCAGGAGTTCACTCTTGAGGTGAATCCTGAGGATGTGACCGAAGAGTTCTTGTGTGCGTGTGCGGAAGGCGGAGTAAACCGTTTATCCCTTGGGGTACAAAGTCTGCGTGATGAGGTGTTGCGTGCGGAGCGTCGTGCAGCTTCTGCTGAATGTGCTCGTACCGCGCTCCGCGTGATGACGGCAAATGCGCGCTTTTTCTCTGGCGGGGTGCGTATTTCAGCAGACCTCATCGCTGGATTGCGCGGGCAAACGGCGCGAATGGTGCGTGAGGATATAGATGAGCTTTTGTCTTTTGGGCTGAGACACGTGTCGCTATATGGGTTGTGTGTACCGCATCCGACTGAAACGCAAGAGGAGCGAATTGCAGCGCTTTGGGCACACGGCAGCGCGTATCTGGTGCGTGCAGGATTTAACCGGTATGAGCTTTCGAATTTTGCACGTACTGCGGCGGACGAGAGCGCGCACAACAGAGCATATTGGCGGATGGCACCGCACGCAGGGGTGGGGCCTGGCGCAGTTGGCACGCGTTTTGTCAACCTTTCTTTATCAAAGGAGGGGGTGTGGGCGATTCGCAGCACGGTGCGGAAACATCTTGGCCAGTACTTAGCAGAAGTGTGTCGGGAAAATGTGTATGAGCACGAATTCCTTACAGAACATATGTGTGTGCAAGAAGCATTGTTAATGGGATTACGTCTTGAACAGGGACTGGATGTGGTTACATTTCGTGCGCGGTTCGGGAAGGGAATTGAAGCGTACATTGGCAAAACAATCGCGCGGTGGCAGTGTCATGGCCGAATGCAATGGACGGCGACGTCATTGCGTTTGAGTGCGCAGGCACGGGTATTTCTGGACAGTTTTTTGCGAGAGGCGTTTGCAGAACTTGCGCGCACGTGAGTGGTCGTGAGAATGGGTACGCCGTGTACTATTTGAATTCGGGTATATTTCCTTTGGAAGAGCTTGACAGCCTGCGTTTGTCCTATTACCATCGGCCGCAAAATACCGGACTTGCGCGCCCGCGGTGGGACGCAAGAGGATGCCAAACCAGTCATCAAATGTTGGTTTGATGGTGTTCAGGTGGGTCCCCTTTCAAGCGCGCGCAATGCGCTTGGATCCCGCGCTGGTTGTGCGCGGTGCCTGAGAGGCCCGTTTGGTTGTAGCGCTGTCGATCCTTCATTTCGCTTTTTTGTGCCTCCTTGTTGCGTGCGGGCGTGCGGGGTCCGCCGTATCTGTGCCACAGATCTTTTGAGGAGGATTTTCATGGCCAAGGAAAAGTTCGCGCGCACTAAAGTTCACATGAACGTGGGTACTATTGGGCACGTCGATCACGGGAAGACAACGCTCTCTGCGGCGATCACCTCGTACTGTGCAAAGAAGTTCGGTGATAAGCAACTAAAATACGACGAGATTGACAATGCGCCTGAAGAGAAAGCGCGCGGGATCACCATTAACACGCGTCATCTTGAGTATCAGTCCGATCGTCGTCATTACGCGCATATTGATTGTCCTGGGCACGCGGACTATGTGAAGAATATGATCACGGGTGCTGCGCAGATGGACGGTGGTATTCTCGTCGTGTCTGCGCCTGACGGCGTTATGCCACAGACGAAGGAGCATCTTCTGCTCGCCCGTCAGGTTGGTGTTCCCTCCATCATTGTTTTTTTGAACAAGGTTGATTTGGTTGATGATCCTGAGTTGCTAGAGCTGGTGGAGGAAGAGGTGCGTGATGCGCTTGCTGGATATGGGTTTTCGCGTGAGACGCCTATCGTCAAGGGGTCTGCGTTTAAAGCTCTGCAGGATGGCGCTTCCCCGGAGGATGCAGCTTGTATTGAGGAACTGCTTGCGGCCATGGATTCCTACTTTGAAGACCCAGTGCGTGACGACGCAAGACCTTTCTTGCTCTCTATCGAGGATGTGTACACTATTTCTGGGCGTGGTACCGTTGTCACGGGGCGCATCGAATGTGGGGTAATTAGTCTGAATGAAGAGGTCGAGATCGTCGGGATTAAGCCCACTAAGAAAACAGTGGTTACTGGCATTGAGATGTTTAATAAGCTGCTTGATCAGGGAATTGCAGGTGATAACGTGGGGCTGCTTTTGCGCGGGGTGGATAAAAAAGAGGTTGAGCGCGGTCAGGTGCTTTCTAAGCCCGGTTCTATTAAGCCACACACCAAGTTTGAGGCGCAGATCTACGTGCTCTCTAAGGAAGAGGGTGGCCGTCACAGTCCTTTTTTTCAAGGTTATCGTCCGCAGTTTTATTTTAGAACTACTGACATCACCGGTACGATTTCTCTTCCTGAAGGGGTGGACATGGTGAAGCCGGGGGATAACACCAAGATTATAGGTGAGCTCATCCACCCGATAGCTATGGACAAGGGTCTGAAGCTTGCGATTCGTGAAGGGGGGCGCACTATTGCTTCTGGTCAGGTGACAGAGATTTTGTTGTAGGCGTTTGCGGCGCGGAGTGTGTTTGGAGTTATTTTGCAAGGTGGGTGCGGTTTTAGGCTGATGGAGGGGTTATGGCCAGGGAGAGAATTCGGGTAAAACTGTGCGGATTTGACGTGGAGCTAGTGGATCAAAGTTCGCGCGCGATCGTGCACGCGGTGCAGAAGGCGGGTGCTGAGGTGCTCGGACCTATTCCGCTTCCGACTAGGATGCACAAGTTTACGGTCTTGCGCTCCCCTCATGTGAACAAAAAGTCGAGGGAACAGTTTGAGATGCGTACGCACAAGCGGCTGATTGATATCATCGAGCCTTCTCAGGAAGTGATGAATGCGCTTATGGGTTTAGAGCTTTCTGCAGGAGTGGATGTGCGGATAAAGCAGTGAGGCGTGTGTGTTTTGTCTGTGCGTTGCGATACGGAAGAGGTAGGTGATGGTTGGTTTAATCGGCCAGAAAGTTGGTATGACCCAGATTTTTGACGCACGGGGTTGTGTTACGCCGGTGACGGTGATTCGGGTGGAGCACAACGTGGTGGTAGGACTGAAGGATGTGGAGCGCTTCGGTTACTCTGCAGTGATACTTGGCACAGGGTGCATGAAGAAAAGTCATATCTCAAAGCCGTATGCTGGACAGTTCGCTGAGCGGATACCGCCGGTGAGGGTCATGAGGGAGTTTCGGGGCTTTACGTTGGACGTTTCGGTTGGGCAAGTGCTCGATGTGCGTGTATTGGAGTCCGTGCGTTATCTTGATGTGTGTGCTCTCTCAAAAGGAAAAGGATTTCAGGGAGTAGTGAAGCGGTGGGGTTTCAGCGGAGGTCGCTCTTCTCACGGATCGAAGTTTCATCGTGAAGCGGGTTCCACCGGGCAGTGTACGAGTCCTGGCCGTACGTTTAAAAACGTAAAAATGCCGGGACGTATGGGGGCTGAGCGGGTGACGGTGCAGAATCTGCGTATTGAACGGATTGATGTGGGTTTGGGTGTCGTGATGGTGCGCGGTGCGGTGCCAGGTAGAAACAAGGCCACGGTGTTTCTGCGGACCGCGGTCAAGCGTGAAAGATAGGGGTGTATACGCAGTGGAAAAGACAGTGTATTCGGTTGAAGGTGTTGCGCTGCGGTCAATTGAGCTTGATGAGAGTGTCTTTGGGCGTTCGGTGAACCGGGGTGTGATTTATTACGCGATAAATAGTGAGTTGAGTAACAAGCGCTTGGGGACTGCGTGTACTAAGGGACGTTCCGAAGTGCATGGTTCGAATACCAAGCCCTATAAGCAGAAGGGTACGGGTCGTGCTCGCCGCGGAGATAAGAAGTCTCCACTTCTAGTGGGGGGTGGTACTATATTTGGTCCTAAGCCGCGTGATTTTCACTATGCCCTCCCGAAGAAGGTGAAGCGTTTGGCCATGAAGTCTCTCCTAAGTTTAAAGGCGCAGGGGGATGCGCTGACAGTGATTGAGGACTTTACGGTCGAAAGTGGAAAAACTAGGGATCTGATACAGGTGTTGCGTCATTTTGCACAAAAGGAGCGTACCGTTTTCATCTTGCAAAATGATGATGCGTTGTTGAAGCGTGCGGGGAGAAATATTCCAACGCTCAGTTTTTTGTCGTACAACCGTTTGCGCGCGCACGACCTTTTCTACGGGCGCAAGGTATTGGTTTTGGAGACTGCGGTACATAAGATCGCGGATTTCTATCGGTCAAAGGATGCTGCACAAGATGGAACATACTGATGTAGTGATTGCTCCGGTGCTTACGGAGAAGTCGAATGCGCTGCGGCAACAGGGTAAGTACGTGTTCCGTGTTGCAGCTCGTGCGACAAAGATTCAGATTAAGCAGGCGGTGACGCAGCTTTTTGGAGTAACGGTTAGGCGGTGTACGGTAATGAATGTCTTTGGGAAGAAGAGGCGTGTTCGTCATCGGACCGGTAGGACGTCTGGGTGGAAGAAGGCGATCGTGCACGTTGCAGCAGGACAGTCAATTGGTGTTCTTGAGCGTGCATAGCGGTAAGCTGCGGTAGCTGCGTAAGGTGCCAGAGCGGTGACCGAAGGAGACGGGGATGGCGTTGAAGATGTATAGGCCTATGACGGCGGGCTTGCGGGGGCGTGTTGATTTGTGTCGTGCGGAGCTTACCGCGCGCACGCCCGAAAAGAGTCTTACACGCGGTAAGCCTGCCAAGGCGGGCAGGGGTGCTGGGGGTAGGATTTCGGTGCGTCATCGTGGTGGTGGGCATAAGCGGAGGTACCGTGATATCGATTTTAAACGTGATTTGCACGACATACCTGGCACGGTAAAGACTATCGAGTATGACCCGAATCGAAGTGTGAACATCGCGCTTGTGTTTTACGCGAATGGTCAGAAGCGCTATATACTCGCACCCAAGGGTTTGAAGGTGGGGCAGCGGGTCGTTAGCGGAGAGAAGGTCCCTTTAGAACCCGCGAACGCGCTGCCACTCGGGGTAATTCCAGTTGGTTTTACGGTGCATAACGTTGAGCTTACGATCGGTAAGGGTGGTCAGATCGCGCGTTCTGCAGGCACCAGGGCGGTGATTGCGGCAAAGGACGGTGGCTATGTGATGCTTCGTTTGCCCTCTGGGGAGGCGCGTCTGGTGCATCGCAGGTGCTATGCCACTATTGGTGAATTAGGTAATGAGGATCATATGAACACGGCTTTGGGGAAGGCAGGTCGTGCGCGTTGGCGTGGGGTACGGCCGACAGTTCGTGGTATGGCTATGAATCCTGTGGATCACCCGTTAGGTGGTGGTGAAGGGCGTGGTAAGGGACGTAACCCAGTAACTCCCTGGGGGCAGCCGTGTCGAGGATACAAGACGCGCAAGAAGCGCAGGGTATCCGATCGCTTTATCGTGTCAAAGAGAAAGTAAGGGGGGGGTATGTCTAGGTCGGTGAAGAAAGGTCCCTTCGTTGATAAAAAGCTGTATAAGCGAGTTGTCGAGATGAACAAAGCGGCTAATCAGAGAAATAAAAAGGTGATCAAGTCGTATTCGCGTTGTTCCACCATTATCCCTGAAATGGTGGGCTTCACTATCTCGGTGCACAATGGCAAGTCGTGGATCCCAGTGTACATTACGGAGGAGTTTGTGGGGCATAAGCTGGGTGAATTTTCTCCGACTCGTGTGTTCCGTGGGCATAGCGGTTCTGACAAGAAAGTGGGAAGGTAGGTGAACTGATGACTGAGCGTGTCACGTATCGAGCGAAGACAAAATTTTTGGTTGCGTCTCCGACAAAGGTGCGTCCGGTTGCGAATGTGGTGAAGTGCAAGCCGTATGTGCGCGCGATGGCGCTTTTGGGACACTTACCGCACAAGGGTGCACGTTTAATCTCCAAGGTCATGAAGTCAGCGGCTTCGAATGCAATTGATCGGGACAAGCGTCTTGATGAAGAGCGCTTGTTCGTGCGTGACATTCAGATAGATGAGGGGCCTCGTTTGAAGCGTCTGTGGTGCCGGGGACGGGGGCGGGGAGATGTTCAGTTGAAGCGGATGTGTCACATCACTGTTGTGGTAGAGGAAAGTGTGAGGACGAAAGATGGGTCAAAAGGTTAGTCCAATCGGTCTGAGACTGGGGATCAATAAAGTATGGTCTTCTAGGTGGTATGCAGGTCCTCGGGAGTACGCGGCGTTGCTGCATGAGGATTTAAGGATTCGTAGCATGATTCGCTCCTTTCCTGAGTGCAAAAATGCGGATATTGCCGAGGTGGAGATTGTCCGTCATCCCCAGCGAGTGACGGTAGTGATGCACACCGCGCGCCCTGGAGTAGTCATTGGAGCAAAGGGTGTAAACATAGAAAAGATTGGCGCTGAGGTTCAAAAGCGTTTGAATAAGAAGGTTCAAATCAAGGTAAAAGAGATCAAGCGCATGGAGTTAAATGCTTACTTGGTTGCGCAGAATGTTGCTCGCCAACTCACGGCGCGTGTTTCTTTTCGTAAGTGTTTGCGGCATGCCTGTGCGGGGACGATGAAGTCTGGTGCTCAAGGGGTAAAAATTCGAGTTTCGGGGCGTTTGGGTGGTGCTGAGATGTCTCGCACTGAGGAGATAAAAGAGGGGCGTACGCCTCTGCACACGCTGCGCGCAGATATTGATTATGGTTTTGCCGAGGCACATACGACTTATGGGAGTATCGGGGTAAAGGTGTGGCTATACTCAGGGATGATGTACGGGAATGAGTGTCGCAAAGATGTAGGCTCTCTGTTGCGGCGATCGCGCAGGGAGAGTGGTCAAAGGTCTGACGAGTTGGTGCGCGACGAGCGTACGCATGCGGAGAGAGGTTGAGGTATGGCGCTTAGTCCCAAGCGGGTAAAGTACCGAAAGGTACAGCGGGGGAGGGTGAAGGGGGATGCCACTCGGTGCAATGCGGTTGATTTTGGTGCGTACGCGCTGGTGTGTCTTGAGCCGTTTTGGTTGACGAGCCGACAAATCGAAGCGGCTCGTGTAGCGTTAAACCGAAGGATTAAGCGCGGGGGTAAGTTGTGGATTCGTGTTTTTCCCGATAAGCCATACAGCAAGAAGCCTGCAGAAACGCGTATGGGAAAAGGAAAGGGGTCGCCTGAGTATTGGGTTGCGGTAGTAAAGCCAGGTACTGTTCTGTTTGAACTAATGGGTGTAGAACGGGCGTTGGCAGAGCAAGCGATGCTTCTGGCAGGAAGTAAACTTCCAATCAAGACGCGGTTTGCCGAACGCGTACAGGAAATTTAGAAGGGAGCTGTAAGATGGGTCGGGGTGAGTGTGCGCAATTATCATATTCTGAGCTTCTTTCGAGGCGTCGTGAGCTTGAGAGAAAATACTTGGATCTGCGCTTTCAGCTTGTTGTTGAGCATGTTGACAACAAGCTTATGAAAAGGATTCTCCGTCGTCAAATTGCGGTGGTTAATACTTTTTTGCGACATAAAGAGTTGACTGAACTAGAAAAGAGAGGGGTTCGGGAGTGATGGAGCAGTGTACGGTGAAAAGGCCTGAGCGGCGCACCCTTGTCGGGCTGGTGACCAGTGACAAGATGCACAAAACCGTTACGGTTCGGATTACGACAAAGAAGTTGCACGCGTTGTATAAGAAGTACGTGTCGAGGAGCAAAAAGTATCAGGCTCATGATGAGGAAAATACCGCGCGGGCAGGGGATGTGGTGCGTATTGCCGAGAGTCGTCCTTTGAGTAGGCGTAAGCGCTGGCGGTTGGTAGAGATTGTTGAACGAGCGAAGTAAGGGATTTGTGTCATGATTCAGGTGCAGTCGCGGTTGAACGTCGCGGATAATTCTGGAGCCAGGTTGGTGCAGTGTATTAAGGTGGTGGGTGGATCCCGTCGCCGGTACGCGAGTGTTGGGGATATCATAGTGGTGGCAGTGAAGGATGCACTTCCCACTTCTGCGATTAAGAAAGGGTCAGTAGAGAAGGCCGTCATTGTGCGAGTTTCTAAGGAGTATCGTCGCGTAGACGGTACTTATATTCGGTTTGACGACAATGCCTGTGTTGTTATCGATGCTAATGGAAATCCTAAGGGGAGGCGTATTTTTGGTCCTGTTGCGCGGGAGCTGCGGGATATGGATTTTACGAAAATCGTGTCTTTAGCTCCTGAGGTTTTGTGAAGGGGAAAGTGATGGGGAAGACGGTAAAGATTCGCAAGGATGACATGGTATTGGTGATTGCCGGCAAAGATCGGGGTAAGCGGGGTGCAGTGCTGCGTGTGCTCCGCGACGTAGATCGCGTTTTGGTGCAGGGTTTGAACATGCGCAAAAAGACGATTCGTAGAAAGAGTGCTCAGGATGAGGGGGGTATCATGGAGGTTGAAGCTCCTATTCATATTTCCAACGTTATGATTATGGGCAAGAAGGGGCCTACGCGCGTGGGGTATCGGATGGAAAACGGTAAGAAAGTGAGGGTGTGTCGTAAAACAGGAGAGGTGCTATGACCGATCATTCTTGCATACCTGAACTGAAAGTCCGGTATGTGCAGCAGATTGTTCCGGATATGATGCGGGATTTTGGTTACTCGACGGTGATGCAGGTTCCTAGGCTGTTGAAGATAGTGTTGAGTATGGGTCTCGGGGAAGCGCTCGCTAATCGGAAGCTTTTGGACGCGTCAGTAGCAGATTTGGGTATTATTAGTGGCCAGCATGCAGTAAAGACTAGGGCGCGCAAGAGTATTGCGAATTTTAAGCTGCGTGAAGGCAATGAGATTGGGGTGATGGTGACTCTGCGCCGTAGTAGGATGTATGAGTTTCTCCACCGGCTCATCAATGTTGCTCTGCCTCGTGTAAAGGATTTTCGTGGGGTAAGTCCTCGTGGGTTTGATGGACATGGTAATTACTCGATGGGTATTACGGAACAGATTATTTTTCCTGAAATTGACTTTGACAAAATCGAGCGAATTAGCGGTTTGAACGTCAATGTAGTGACATCTGCGCAGACAGATCAGGAGGCTCGTACTCTTCTTACGAAGCTCGGTATGCCTTTTAGAAAATAAGAGAGGATTTCATGGCGACAGTAGCAATGATCAATAAGGCAAAAGCAACTCCGAAATACGCTACGCGCAGGTACAACCGCTGTGGGGTGTGTGGGCGACCCCGCGGGTACATGAGGAGATTTCAATTGTGCCGCCTGTGTTTTAGAAAGCTGGCGAGCGAGGGTCAAATCCCTGGGGTAACGAAGTCGAGTTGGTAGGAAAGGAGGGAGAGTATGGGTGTTTCGGATCCTGTTGCAGACATGCTCACGAAGATACGTAACGCGGCGCGTGCGGGACATGAAAAAGTGGATGTACCTTCTTCGAAGTTGAAAGTTGAGATTGTGAAAATACTGAAAACGGAAGGATATATCAGGAACTTCAGGAAAGTAGAGGAGGATGGTTCCGGTTGTATTCGTGTGTTTCTTAAGTATGACGATAACGAAACGTCGGTTATTCACGGTATCGAGCGGATTTCTACTCCGGGCCGCCGTGTGTACTCGGGGTACAAGACGCTTCGTCGTGTGTATAACGGGTACGGCACTTTGATTGTTTCTACCTCTCTAGGGGTGACCACTGGCAGGCATGCAAGGGAGCAGCGTGTGGGCGGTGAGCTGATTTGCAAAGTTTGGTAGGGGGCTGTAGTGTCAAGAATTGGTAAAGTTCCTGTGTCTATTCCTCGCGGTGTGCACGTGCGAGTCTCTTCTGGGGTGGTTGAGGTCGAGGGTCCAAAGGGGGTGCTTTCGTGTGCGTTTCTCCCAGTGGTTACGGTTCGTGTTGAGCAGGAATACGCAATTGTTGCCCGGTGTGATGATTCCAAGCGCGCGCGTGCATGTCATGGGCTGTATCGCAAGCTTTTGAGCAATATGGTAGTTGGGGTAAGCGAAGGGTTTTCTAAGACATTGGTAATTACGGGTATCGGGTACCGCGCTGAGGTTCAAGGGCGGGTGCTGGTGATGGCATTGGGTTACTCCAATGACTTTACAGTGCTCATTCCCTCTGGTATTGAGGTGCGGGTTGAGTCTTCCACGAGGGTTATTGTTTCCGGTGTAAGTAAGGAAAGAGTGGGGGAGTTCGCAGCGCAACTTCGTAGGCTGCGGTTGCCTGAGGCGTATAAGGGTAAGGGTATTCGCTATGATTACGAGACCATTGTGCGTAAGGTAGGAAAGTCAGGGGTAAAGTAGAGGTACGCATGCTAAGGAAGTGCAGTGATAAACAGCGAAAGAGGATGAAGCGTAAGGTTCATATTAGGAAGAGGGTGTATGGCACGGCGGTTCGCCCTCGGATGACGGTGTTCCGAAGTAATCGGAACATTTCGGTGCAGGTCATTGACGACGACGCGCGTAGCACGCTTGCGTCAGTTTCTACTCTTGAGAAGGATTTTGTTCTGCTTAGGGCAAATGTTTCTTCTGGTTTGCAGATAGGAGAAGAGATCGGCAGGCGCCTTTTAGAGAAACACATTGACACGGTTATCTTTGACCGAAATGGGTACTTGTACCACGGGGTAGTGGCGGCCGTCGCAGATGGTGCACGTAAGGCAGGAGTTAGGTTCTAGGAGAGCGTATGGATCGTCGCAGGGATTTTGGCAAAGACAGACTTCGAGACAAAGAGTTTACCGAGAAATTAATCAAGCTGAACCGCACGGCAAAGGTAGTAAAGGGCGGACGTCGGTTTTCCTTTTCGGCACTCACGGTAGTTGGTGATCAAAAGGGCCGCGTGGGGTTTGGTTTTGGTAAAGCCGGGGATGTGAGCGAGGCAATTAGGAAGAGTGTTGAAAGGGCGAAGCGGAGTATGGTGCTCTTTCCGCTCAAGGATGGTACCATCCCGCATGAAGTACAAGCTAAGTTTAAGGGCTCTCTGGTGTTACTGCGCCCTGCCTGTTCAGGTACGGGTATTATTGCTGGTGGAACCGTGCGTGCTATCATGGAGGTTGCAGGTGCAACCGATGTGCTGTCTAAGTCTTTGGGTTCGAATTCTGCTATCAACGTGGTTCGTGCAACGTTTGGGGCGGTTGCGCAGTTGATGGATGCAAGAAAGTTGGCACGTGAGCGTGGAAAGGCACTCGTGGATATGTGGGGGTAGGCATGACAAAGAGGGTGCGTATAACGCTGGTGAGGAGTACGATCGGTCAGAGGGAGCCGGTGCGTCGGACGGTTCGGTCTTTGGGTTTGAGGAAGTTGCATTCAATGGTGGAGAAAGACGGGAGTCCTGCCGTCTTGGGGATGGTGCGAGCTGTTTCGCACCTGGTGCGGGTGGAGGAGTTAGGTTAGTGGCGGATTTCCATTTGATTGCTCCGAAGGGGGCTAATAGGGCGCGTCGTATCGTGGGTCGTGGGTCCTCCTCTGGGCGGGGTACCACGTCTGGGCGGGGTACTAAGGGACAGCAGGCCCGTGCGGGGCGTAAGGCTTATGTAGGTTTTGAGGGTGGGCAGATGCCGCTATATCGGCGTGTGCCGCGGCGTGGTTTTTCTAACTGTGCTTTCAGAAAGGAATACGCGGTAGTTAATGTGGGCGCGCTTGAGTTTGTCTATGCTCCAGGGGAGACGGTCAACAGACAGACTCTCATCGAGAAGGGCTTGGTAAAGGGGCGGGTCCCCTTCATCAAAATCTTGGCAGACGGAGAGCTGACAAAGTCTATTGTGGTGCGGGTGGACCGGGTTTCTGCTCGTGCGCAGGAGAAGATTCAGCAGGCGGGCGGTTCAGTGGAGTGTATTGAAGCGCAGGAACGATGAGCGGTATATGAAACAGGGTGTTTTTGCAGCGGTGTTCCGGATAAGGGAGCTGCGTGCGCGTATCTTTTTCACGCTTAGCGTGTTGACGGTGTTTCGCTTTGGCTCGGTGCTGACAGTTCCGAGTGTAGACCCGCGTGCGCTTTCTGCTTATTTCCGATCTCAGGTTCGGGGAAATGCTTTTGCAGACTACATGGATTTTTTTGTAGGCGGGGCGTTCTCGAATTTTTCAGTGTTTATGCTGGGAGTGATGCCGTACATTTCGACGCAGATTCTCATGCAGCTTTCGATGATTGTTTTTCCAAGTCTTAAGAAGGTTGTAGAAGATGTAGGGGGGAGACGTCGCGTTCAGTTTTGGACACGTGTTGCAACGGTTTTTGTGTGTCTTATACAGTCTTCTGCGGTAACCGTCTACGCAAATCAGATTCCCGGTGCCATTGTTATTCAGAGCTACGCCGTGCATCTGTTTGTCACCATGCTGACGGTGACCTCAGGGAGTATGATCACGCTTTGGCTTGGGGAACAGATCACAGCGCGAGGCATTGGTAACGGTGTGTCAATGATTATTTTTTCGGGTATTGTCGCGCGTTTGCCTCATGCGCTTGCGGAGATGTGG
Organism: Treponema paraluiscuniculi Cuniculi A; assembly: GCF_000217655.1. NCBI lineage: Bacteria > Pseudomonadati > Spirochaetota > Spirochaetia > Treponematales > Treponemataceae > Treponema > Treponema paraluiscuniculi. The sequence goes on from NC_015714.1 coordinate 212,909, forward strand.
AGGCTGCAGCGTCTTGGCGAATTGAATATGGTGTTTGTGATCGTTGCGTTTGTGATGTTTGTAGGAATTATTGTGCTGGTGGTGTATGAGCAGCAGGGGCAACGAAAAATACCAATTCATTATGCGCGGCGTGTGGTCGGGCGGAAAATGTACGGTGGTCAGAGCACGTATATCCCTTTTAAAATAAACCCTTCGGGCGTAATTCCGATTATTTTTGCCTCATCTTTTTTGACATTTCCCCTGCAGATAGCCAGCAGTATTGGACCGAACGTGCGCTTTCTGCATCAGCTTGCGCAGTTCTTACGACCGAACAGTTGGTGGTACAACGCGTTCTATGTAGTTTTGATTGTGTTTTTTGCGTACTTCTACACGCAAGTCACCCTTAACTCGACTGAGATAGCAAAGCAGATTCGCGAGAACGGAGGTACGATTCCGGGTATTCGTGCGGATAAGACGGAAGAATATTTACAAGGGATCTTGAACCGCCTGGTACTTCCCGGTTCGTTGTATCTTGCGATGATCGCAGTGCTGCCCACCTTGATTCAAGCTGCGTTTGGGTTTCCGTCCTCTATTTCCTTACTGATGGGCGGTACTTCTCTGTTGATTCTGGTAGGGGTGGATCTAGACACTATGAGTCAGATTGAGGCGCAGTTGAAAATGCGGCAGCGTGAGGGGTTGGGAGGGCGTGGCAAAGTGCTACCGCGCAGTTTGTAGCGGGTACTTGCGAAAGGATGTATACGAGGAGTGAGTTCATGAAGGTAAGGACGAGCGTAAAGGTTATTTGTGATAAGTGTAAGCTTATTAAGCGTTTCGGTATTATCCGGGTGATTTGTGTGAATCCAAAGCACAAGCAACGTCAGGGCTAAGGGGGTAGACGAGGTATGGCGCGTATTGCGGGGGTTGATCTTCCTAATAAGCATGTCAGCGTTGCGTTAACTTACATATATGGTATTTCGCGTTCATCCGCCAGGACTATTTGTGAGAAGGCCCGCATCAGTTCTGCTTGTCTGATAAACGATTTGAGTCAAGATGAGCTTGCAGTTGTCCGTGCAATTATCGATAGAGAATACAAAGTGGAAGGTCGTCTGAGAACTGAGGTTGCCTTAAATATCAAGAGGTTGATGGATATTGGGTGTTACCGAGGGCTAAGACATAGAAAGGGGCTGCCTGTTCGTGGGCAGCGCACGCGAACAAATGCGCGCACACGCAAGGGTAAGAGAAAAACCGTCGCTGGAAAGAAAAAGTAAGGGGATCAGGAGGGCATTGTGGCGGTCACAAAAAAGCGTAAAGAAAAAAAGAATGTGTACGAGGGGAACGTGTATATCCAGGCGACTTTCAATAACACCATCATAACGGTTACTGACCTGCAAGGAAATGCGCTCTCCTGGGCTTCGTCCGGAGGCCTTGGGTTTAACGGGGCAAAGAAATCTACTCCTTTTGCAGCGCAGACGGTCGCGGAAGCTGCGGTACAGAAAGCGCAGCAGTGCGGACTGCGTGAAGTACATGTGTTTGTCAAAGGGCCGGGTATTGGGCGTGAGTCAGCAATTAGAATGCTTGGTACCATGGGACTGAGGGTGCGTTCGATTCGCGACATCACACCCCTTCCACATAACGGCTGTCGTCCGCGTAAAACTCGCCGCATCTGATAAAAGGAGTGAGCATGCCTCGTAGAAATCTTTTGAAGGGTTTTAAAAGACCTAAGGTGCTGGAGTTTCTTTCGGAGAACTCAAGCGAGTGTTATGGGAAGTTCACCGCCTCTCCTTTTGAGACTGGTTTTGGCACCACTATTGGTAACTGTTTGCGGCGCGTCTTGCTTTCTTCTATCCAGGGGTATGCGGTCACCGGGGTTCGCATCACGTCCTTTGATGCGGACGGGGTTGCGCACTTCATTTCAAGCGAGTTTGAACAGATTCCCCACGTACGGGAAGATACCCTCGAGATTCTAAATAATTTTAAGCGTCTGCGTTTTCTCCTGCCGCAGGGGGCAGAGTCTAGTACGTTCACGTATGAGTTTCGCGGCGCGGTGTCTTTGACGGGGAAGGACTTTGCTAAGAAGTTTCAACTCGAGGTTCTGTCTCAAGACCTGCTCATCATGGAAATGATGGACGGTGCGCATGTTGAAGTAGAGCTACACGTCGAATTCGGGCGTGGGTATGTACCTGCTGAATCGCACGATCGGTATGCCGATTTAGTTGGGGTTATCCCTGTTGACGCAATTTTTAGTCCCGTGTTGAGAGTCCGCTATGATATTCAGTCTTGCCGTGTAGGTCAGCGGGGGGATTACGATCAGTTATCCCTTGAAGTGTGGACAGATGGTACGGTGCGTCCCGAAGACGCGATAGCCGAGGCAGCGAAAATTATCAAGGAGCACTTTACAGTTTTTGTTAATTTTGACGAGACCGCGCTCGACCTGGAGGACGAGCCAGAAGAGGATGACCCTGCCGTTCTGGAGCTGTTGAACATGAAAATCGCTGATGTAGATTTTTCAGTGCGTGCGCGTAACTGCCTTTTGACTATGGGAATCAAGACGCTGGGGGAGTTGACAAGGATTTCTGAGCAGACACTTGCGAATACGCGTAATGTGGGTAAGAAAAGTTTAAGTGAGATACAGGGAAAGTTGCAGGAATATAACTTGCGTCTGGGTATGGCTGACTACAACCATGTGGGGGTTGTTAGTAGACTGATGCGACAGAAGGAAGAAATAGATGAGGCATAGGACCGGTTTCAACCCGCTTTCGTGTATGGCTGCGCATAGGCGTGCGCTCCGTCGCAATATGGTTACTTCTCTTTTTAAGTTTGAGCGGATCACCACGACGAAGCCGAAAGCTGCCGAGGTGCGGCGCGCGGCAGAGAGGTTAATTACGCGTTCTAAGTCTGACTCCGTGCATAACCGGCGCCAGGTGGCCCGTTTTATTTGGGATAAGGCTGTGTTGCACAAGTTATTTGCGGATATCGGACCTCGCATGCGGGAACGTGAGGGGGGGTATACGCGCATATTGAAGTTGGGCCTCAGGCAGGGGGATGCGGCACATGTGGTTGTGTTGGAATTGGTTGACTATACCTTTGAAAAAAGCCTCAAAAAACGCGCGCGTACTGATAGTGTGCCTGTAAGAAAAGGAGCTGGGAAGAAGGATGCTTCGCGCGTCGGTGGGATGGTTCCAGACGGTCAGTCTCAAAAAATAGGAAAGAAGGAAGAATAGCAGTTGGGCGATGGAGGGGTGGTATGTCAAAGGCTCATCGTGGAAAGGGGATCCGGGGTATGGTCGGTCGTGGCCGTGGCGTGTGTCCGGTGACTGGGCAGACGGGGGTAAAGCTCCTGTATGAGTGCGAGATTGATGGTAAGAAGGTCAAGGTTTCCAAGGTTGGGCGCGCGACTCTCCAGAATAGGAAGAGACGTTTGGATGCGCAGCCTGGAGCTTGATCGCGCATCCTCGTGATATGAGGTTCCGTCCCAAGGACGTTAGGTGGTTGTCCGTTTCTGTGCTTGGCAGTTACCATTGGGATGCAGGTCGCATCGTGGTCGGTGTAGTCAGACGGTAAATAGGTGTTTTCTTGACCGAGGGCGGCGTCTCTCGTTACTTTTACGGCATTACCGCGAGGGTGTTATGGCAAAAAAGGAGAAGAAAGTGTGCGGCGGCGACGTTCAGGGGCAGGGAGTTGCCTCAGGTTGTGACGAGGCCTTGGAGCGGGCAGATAGCCTTCGCGCGTCTGATCCTGTACCGGTTGAATCGGGGGAGGGTTCTGTTCCTGGGGAGCATAGTCAGGAGTTGGAGACAGGTGCCTCTGAAGAGGCCCTGCGCGAGCGCGTGAATGTTTTACAGGAGCAGTACCTGCGCAAGGCTGCCGACCTCGAAAACTACCGGAAGCGTGCGTTGCGGGAAAGGCAGGAGGCGGTGGAACACGCGTACGCGGCGCTGCTTGCCGACATCGTCGCTGTCTTGGATGACTTTGACCGTGCTATTGAAGCGGCGGATCACGTGTCGAGTGCAGAGGTGGAGGCTTCGTCTGCCTTCCGAGAGGGTGTTCTTATGATCCGCAAGCAGCTCTCCTCAGTGCTTGAGACAAAGTATGGTCTTGAGTATTACCCGGTGCTCGGGGAGCGCTTCGATCCAAATCTCCATGAGGCTTTGAGTATGAGTCCTTCCGCTTCTGTGCATGAGAAGATAGTAGGGGCAGAGCTACAAAAAGGATATAGGGTTAGGAACCGTATCCTCCGGCATGCCAAGGTTATGGTGCTCACTCCTGAAGAGCAGACAGAGCCCGATCGTGGGGATGGCCCTTCGGAGTGACAGGCAGGGTATGCTGAGAGGTCAGGATGGAGTTCTGGAGCACCGGTGCTAGGTAACGGCTATACTGCGCGCCCTGTAGGCAGGGCGGGTATCCTATACAGAGGAGTTGAGGGTTATGGGGAAGATTATTGGCATTGACTTGGGAACGACAAATTCATGTGTTGCGATCATGGAGGGGGGAGAGCCCGTTGTCATTCAAAATGCCGAAGGGGGAAGGACTACGCCCTCCATTATCGGTTTCACCTCTGATGGTGGACGCGTCGTCGGTCAGCCAGCAAAAAACCAAATGGTTACTAATCCGGAACATACTATCTATTCGATAAAGCGCTTCATCGGCAGTCGTTTCAATGAACTGACCGGTGAAGCAAAAAAGGTGCCCTACAAAATTGTTCCACAGGGAGACGACGTGCGCGTTGAGGTGGAGGGTAAGCTTTACTCTACGCAGGAGATCTCCGCGTTCATTTTGCAAAAAATGAAGAAGACAGCTGAGGATTATTTGGGCGAGGCAGTCACAGAGGCAGTCATTACCGTTCCGGCTTACTTTAACGATGCACAGCGTCAGGCAACCAAGGACGCGGGGAAGATAGCAGGGCTCGATGTGAAGCGTATTATTAATGAGCCGACTGCTGCGTCGCTTGCCTTTGGTTTTAACAAAGACTCTAAGAGAGAAAAGATTATTGCTGTGTATGATCTTGGGGGGGGTACCTTTGACATATCCATCTTGGAACTCGGTGACGGTGTTTTTGAAGTCAAGTCAACGAATGGGGACACTCACCTGGGGGGCGATGACTTTGATGCACGTATCGTGCAGTGGCTGGAGCAGGGCTTCAAGAGTGACACGGGTATCGACTTGGGCAACGACCGCATGGCGTTGCAGCGGCTGAGAGAAGCGGCGGAGAAAGCAAAGATAGCGCTTTCTTCCTCTGCGAGTACCGAGATTAATTTGCCCTTCATTACTGCAGATGCCAATGGGCCAAAGCATCTCCAGAGGACTCTCTCTCGATCTGAGTTTGAGAAGATGACTGATGATCTTTTTGAGCGGACCAAGGAGCCTTGCCGCAAGGCGCTCAAAGACGCCGGAATTAGTGCGGACAGGATCGATGAGATTCTCTTAGTTGGTGGTTCCACGCGCATGCCCAAAGTAGCGCACGTGATCAAAGATGTCTTTGGGAAAGAAGGATCGAAAGGAGTCAATCCTGACGAGGCTGTCGCAATTGGCGCTGCAATTCAAGGTGGTATCCTCGGGGGGGACGTGAAGGACGTACTTCTCTTAGACGTTACGCCTCTTTCTCTAGGAATTGAAACAATGGGCGGGGTGTTCACACCGCTTATCAGTCGTAATACCACCATCCCCACGCGCAAGAGTCAGGTGTTTTCCACCGCAGCTGATGGGCAGACGGCAGTTTCCATTCACGTGCTGCAGGGGGAGCGTGGCATGGCGAACCAAAACCGGACGCTCGGTAATTTTGATCTAGTAGGAATTCCCCCTGCTCCGCGGGGAGTGCCGCAAATTGAAGTGACGTTTGACATTGATGCGAATGGTATCGTGCACGTTTCTGCCAAAGACCTGGGGACGGGAAAAGAGCAGCACATCCGCATTGAAAGTTCGAGTGGTCTGAGCGAAAGTGAAATCGACCGCATGGTAAAGGAAGCCGAAGCGAATGCAGAAAGTGATAAGCGTGAGCGGGAGAAAATCGAAGCGCGTAACGTGGCTGACTCCCTAATCTATCAGACGGAAAAGACGCTCAAAGAGGCGGGAGACGGGGTGAACGCTGCGGACCGCGCGCGCATAGACGAGGCGATCGCAGAGTTGAAAACGGTGCTCTCAGGCGACGACGTCGCATCGATCAAAGCGAAGACTGAGATCTTGCAGCAAGCTTCCTACAAAATTGCGGAGGAGATGTATAAACGTCAAGCAGCAGCGGGTGCCGCTGCAGGTAAGAAGAGTGATGCACCCTCTGGCAATGAGGCAGAAGGTGGTGACGTTGATTACGAGGTAGTGAAGGACGAAGATTCGAAGTAGACATCTGGTGTTGCGGGGAGGGAATAGCCTGCGTGTAGGAGCTGTGTAATCTGACTTCCCCCAGGCCTTTTGTGATCCGGGTGTTCGCCTGATCGCCCGGGTCTTTCGGCTGTCTAGTGGGTGTTTGGATGTAGCCTGCGTAGGCGGTGCTTCAGGCATCCTGCTTTTGTGCCGGTTTCGCGTGCGCACCCTGTTTTTCTGTGTGTGCGCGCAAATGTAGACAAAGATTCTCTAGACGGGGTGATCGTGGCAAAGAAGGATTATTACGAGGTTCTCGGTATCTCAAAGACCGCGAGTGGAGAAGAAATCAAAAAGGCGTACCGGCGGCTGGCTATTCAGTTTCATCCTGACCGTAATCAGGGAAATAAAGAGGCGGAGGAACGCTTCAAGGAGGCTACCGAAGCCTATGAGGTGCTCATTGATGCACAGAAGCGTGCCGCGTACGATCGGTATGGCTTTGATGGCCTGAAGGATATGCACGGTGCGCATGGCTTTAACTCTTCGGCCTTTCAGGGGTTCGAAGATATTTTTGGGGGTGGCTTTTCTGATATCTTTGAAAATATTTTTGGGACTTCGTCTCGCCGCGGCGGTTCAGGGAACGACGGCTCGGGTGGCTCCGGGCGTGGGGCAAACTTGCGTTATGATTTGCAAATCTCTTTTGAAGAAGCAGTGTACGGGAAAAAGAGTGAGCTGCACTATGTGCGCGACGAAACGTGTGTTACCTGCAAGGGTGCCGGCTCGGCCAGCGGTGGGCGTAAGATGTGTCCAGATTGCAAGGGTACGGGGCAGATTCGGCGTAGTACAGGTTTTTTCTCTATTGCGCAAAGTTGCGCGCGCTGTGGTGGTGAGGGGACGATTATCGAAAGTCCCTGTGCACGGTGTGCGGGTAGTGGCATTGAGCGTAAAAAGCAAAAAATTATCGTCAGTATTCCGGCAGGTGTAGAAGAAGGGCGGCGCATTACTATTCCCCGTCAGGGAAACGCCGGTCGCGCAGGCGGTGCCTACGGGGACCTGTACGTGTTTGTGTTTGTTCGTGCGCATGAGTATTTCGAACGTGAAGGTGCTGACCTGTACTGTGCAACTTCGATATCGGTAACCCAAGCGATTTTGGGCGCGCAGGTGACGGTGCGGGCATTAGATGGATCTGCGCAGCAGGTGCGGGTTCCGGCCGGCACGCAGGGAGGTGCGCTTTTGCGTGTTAAGGGTATGGGGGTCCCACTGGCGCGCGGGGCGGGGGATTTGTACGTAAAGGTATTGGTGCGTATTCCAACTACGCTTTCTGCACGGTCGCGTGCGCTCTTAGCGGAGATTTCTCAAGAGGAAGGGGAAAACACCCATCCGCCGTTGCTTGAACTTTCAAGTCTCAAGTAGGCTACAGAAAGGGGCGCGTGGGGTAAAAGGATTATTCTCGCGTGCGTGGTGTTTCTTTCTCGTGTGTCGCAGGATGAGTTGGCTTCATTGTGATGGGTGCGTGTGCTATCTGAGTTTTCTTCTCACAGTTTAAAAGACAACGTGTTTTTGAAGCAGCCATACAAAGGGAACGGTAGGTGATTCGCAGAAGGCTCGCAATTGTAAAGGCAGGTTCGTTCGCACTCCTGGCGCTTTTTTTTTCAATATTTTTGCGCTTTCTCAGTCCGCGGTATTCGTTTCTCGGTCGTTTCATTTCTGCGCGCGATATGGCGCTGTTGATTTCTCGGTATGAGCATTTGCCTGAGCTTTCTTCGCGTGATCGAGCCTTGCTGGTAGGTTTCGTTTTCATGATTTTTGCGCTTGCGCTTACAGAAATCCAACGCTATGCGCACGGGCGCATCCGTCTTGTTGTCTATCGACAAACTGAAACGCGTCTTTTTGAACATTTTATTACACTGCTGCGCTTTTGCTACCGTAATGAACAACTTGTTGCTGCCTTCCAGGAGGTGCTTGAATATCGCGCCGATTGCGCAGTGCTCTTAATGGATACGATAAGTAATCGTGTTATTTACAACAGTGCTGCACGATTTGTTTCAGACACACGCACGTATGATCTTGTGCTTCATAAGTTTTCTATGGACTACACGTGGCACTGGTCAGACGGTATATATTTTTTTGATGATGATCTGTGTCTTATGTCTGACCGACGTAGGGCTCGTGGGGTATATCTTTCCAGTGGAGAGCTGCGTCTTTTTATAGTATGTCGTTTTATCCGTGCTGTTGAGCGCGAAGTTATATCGCTCTTGTTCAAAGAGTTTGAAGAGTATTTAAATCGAAAGAGGAACATGAGCACTTTGTTGTTGTACTCCCATGTATCCCAGGAATGGGCAATGATGGCGCGTGTACAGCGCGCACTTTTGCCTAAGGCGCTCCCACATACCAAGGAAATATGCGTCGGGGCATTCTATCAGCCATTGGTTAATGTATCTGGGGATTATTACGACGTTATTTCAATTGATGAACACCTGTTTTTATTTGTAATTGGAGATGTTTCTGGCAAAGGTTTGGCCGCGTCGTTAGTTATGGGTGTTGTGCTCAGCACGATTCGCATCGTGGAAGACAAAAAGAATCTTCCTGAGATTTTGTATGCGGTGGACCGGGCAGTAAAGCGTATGCATCTCCACGATAAGTACACGACCTTATTCTTGGGATTAATTGACACAGCGGGTATGAATATTCGCTACATTAACGCATCGATGGAAAGTCCCCTTGTCTTTACCCAGGCGGGAGAGGCGCACGAAGTGTATCATCTTCATTCGAATTGTCCAGTTATTGGCATTGTGGATCTGCCCCCTATACAGATTCATGAGCGTGCGTTGTGTCCTGGGGATGTAATGGTCATGGTATCAGATGGGGTAGTTGAAGTAGTCAATGCCCAAGGAGTAGAGCTGCGCGACGCCGATGAGTATCTTCACACATTAGAGCGCCATGTGGGTGAACACCCTGCGCAGATGGCTCAAAGTATTGCAGCTCTAGCATTGAATTTCAGTGCGGATCGCACTACCCATGACGACATGACCATTGTAACTGTGCAGGTGAAGAGGTAGGTAATGGGGTTACTATTTTTTTCTTACCTCTTTGTCGCGGTTTTTGTTTTCGACGTATTCTGTTTAAAGTTTTACACAAGGCGCGCGTATGCACTGCTGGCAAATATAGCCTTGGTATCAGGTGTAGCCTCTTTTTTCTTGTCTTTGTCGCTCACCGCTGTCCTGTACGGTAAAATGAATATCCAGGCATTTTTATTTAAAATTGCACTGATACTTTTTACCCACGCTTCATATCTGTTTTCTGACATGGCGTATCAACTACCCTATTTTAAAAAAGATAAGAGATTTTTCTTATGTAATACGACGATCCATTTGTTTGGAATTCTCATAATCATATTTGGCATGGGTCCGTTTAAATGGAACGTTCTGGTGAGTTTTAAATTTTACCAAAATTATTTGTTTTCTTCTGTTTCGGGTATTGTGTTATACGCGGCGCTTTTTTTTCTAATCATTCCCTGTGTTACGTTCGCAACTTTGGTGAAAAAAGCATTCATGATGAAAAGTATTGCATATCGGCAACAACTCCTGTTTCTCGCGGGGGCAGTGGCTTTGGGTTTTATCACGTGGGTTATTATCTTGTTCTTGTTTGCGGTTTTTCCCTGGGTGTTTGTGTTTTTTCCCTTAGGAGGTGTATTTATAGTTTTATTTTCTCAGTGGGCATTTGCGTCTACTGGAATTGTTTCCTTTAAAGAAGTGGTGTTTGCGCTATTGCGTTTTGTGTTATGCACGGTGGGGTTTTCATGTACAGCAGGTTATATATCGGTATTTTGGGTGCACCGTTTTTCTACGCTTGATATGCAGTTTGTATTTGGGTTTTTTATCGTATATGCGCTGTTTGCTCTGCGTGATTATGCCTTTGATGCATGTAGCGTGTTTTTTGGGGAAATTGCTGATTCTGGACAGAAGTTAGCCGCAGAGCTTCAAGCATTAGATTACACGGCAAAACCTGCGCAGGTACTCCGTACGTTTATGGACACATTGCGTATGCGCATCGCGTGTAGAGGATTGACATTTTTACTTGCTGACGAGGCAGGCGTATTCAAGACGGTGTATTCTGATTTTGAAGAGATGGCAACGCATGAGATGGAACATCAGTCGTTACAGTATTTTTTCAATCAAGATGTTCTTATGATCAGAAAATCGGATCCAGTTATTGACCATGCACGTCAGGCAATTCGGACAGATATCCTGCATTTTTTTGATATAACGCACGCCCAGATGATTGTCTTGATTCGGGAAGCTCAGAAACTTATTGGATGTCTATGTTTTGGTATGAAAAACAACGGCGTAGAATATAGCAATCATGATCAGCATGTTTTAGAAAAGTTGTATTCACACTTTGTATTGGTTTCCTATTACTTACAGAATATTGCAAAGCAAGACGTGGTTATCACGGTGGAAAAAGAACTTAAAATGTCCCATCAGATTATTGAGTCAATACAACGGAAAAGGGATTTTATTCAGGATGCCTCCGTTGAGGTGGATTCAATTGCGTATTCTGCGCACCAACTTGGGGGCGATTTTGTTGATTTCATTAAACTGTCCGAGAAAAGATACCTGCTAGTTATCGGGGATGTATCGGGAAAAGGTCTGGCAGCGAGTATGTCAATGGTGATTTTGAAGTCTGTACTGAGTACCTTTCTGCGGGGACTGTGCCTGGAAGAAACGGCAGTATTTACAACCTTTATTGAGAAGATAAACCGGTTTATCAAAGACAATTTGCCGTGTGGGACTTTTTTTGCGGGTGTATTCTGTATTCTTGACCTGGCAACCCATACGCTCTACTATGCGAACTGTGGCATACCGCTCATGTCGATGTACATCGCTTCATACAAGAACGTGGTGGAGATACAAGGCGAGGGGCGCGTGCTGGGTTTTGTTAAAGATGTTATGCCCTTTTTGCGGGTGAGGAAAGTTCAACTCGGTCAGGGGGACGTGGTGGTATTTTCCACTGATGGAATGGTAGAAGTACAAAATTTGCAGCGGGAGCGCTTTGGTAACGAGCGTGTGGGTAGGATTCTACAGGAAAGTCATGGTCTTCCGGTTTCTCAAATTACCCGTACTATTTATGCTCGGCTGTGTGAGTTTATGGCGCGAGATATGCAGGATGATGTAACTGTTCTGGCAATAAAGTGCCTTGGGCCTCGGTAGGAAATGAGGAAAAGTTCGGGGGCGCCGTATGGATAATATAAATATCGCCAAAGACGTTCGGCCTGGGTGCGTTTTATTAACGGTGACTGGAGCGGTCAGCTCCTATACTTACGGGGAGTTTGAGTCGCGTGTGCCCCGAATGGAGCGCTCAAAGAGAATCACGTCGTTTTGGATCTCTCTGGCGTGACGGCTATGTCTTCTTCGGGATTGGGGGTGCTTATCTCTGCGTACGATGAGGGACTGAAGTACCAGCGTCGTCTGTGCATTCTTAATCCTTCTGAGAGCGTACGCAGAGCGATAGAGCTGACCGGCTTCTCTGAAATGTTCACGGTAATTAGATCATTAGATGAGTTGGACTAAGTGGCGCGTTGGAACTGCGTGTGCGTATGCAGGGTACGTGTTAGTTGCTCTGGGAAATGCGGTCTCGCCGCAGGGCGTGGATCGGGTGGATCTGCATCGTGTGCGTGCTGCTGCGAAGCGCGCGGCGCTTCCTGCGCGCCTTGCTACGCGTTTGTGTGCACAGGGGAGGGAGTTTTTGCAAGAGCTCGACGCGGTACTTACCACGGAGGGGTATCTGTTGCGTTTGGTTGACAAGAAACATCCCCTGCCAGAAACGTTCGTGCCGGAGCATTTGGTGCCGTTGCGTGAGCAGTGGCTCTTTTTTTCAAAGGGGAGATCGCTCCTCTTAACTAAGGTTGCGTACGAAGCGTTACATCAGCTGATTCAGGCGGCTGCGCATGACGGGGTGGCACTGTCCGTTGGTTCTGCCTATCGCTCTTTTGCGTATCAGAAAAAGTTGTTCTCCTGGTATGCGCAGGAGCATGGCATGCAGGAGGCTATGCGTTTTTCCGCGCGAGAAGGAACAAGTCAGCACCAGTTGGGGACGGTAGTGGATTTCGGTTCTATCACGCCGGCGTTTGCACGGAGTGATGCAGGGAGGTGGACGCAGCGCAACGCCCATCGTTTTGGATGGTCGCTGTCTTTTCCCCCTGGTTACGAGCAGGTGACGGGGTATGTATGGGAGCCGTGGCATTTCCGTTATGTAGGGGTGCGTGCGTGCGCACTCCAAAAGAAGTGGTTTGAGGATATCCAGCAATACATGCTCGGATTTATTCATGAATGGAAGGTGAACGCATCGTCGTGAGGAGACCGAATGTGGAAGCGGGGTGTGGGCGCACTATTGTGGGGTATGGTGTTGTTGCGCTCTTTTGTGGCATATGCGGATTCGCAGGCGGCTACTGGTGGGCTTTTAAAGGAAATTATGGGGGAGGTGGCATCGATCCGGCTCGAATCAAACATGCTCAAGCAGCAGTTGAGGGAACGGCACGCCGAATCGGCCGCGCTCAAAAAGGCCTTACAGACGCTCGACGTGAAATTGGAGAAGGCCACCAAGGCCTTGGAGGAATCGGAGCACGCATTGAGCGAATCGAAAGAGTTGATAGAGACATTGAGAAGCGAATTGGAGATATTGAGGCAGCGTGTGAACGCATTGAACATGCGGTTGAGGCGTTTAGAGATCACGAATAATGTTCTTATCGGGGTTGCAGTTGTGTGCGGTGTAGCCGCTATTGGTGCAGGGATATATGCTGCGGTGAAGTGACGGTGTTTGTGTAACCATTTGCCGCAGGCGAGCTCATCCGTGTGGCTGCGCGGGCTTGTGTGCTCTGAAGTCGGGCTGTCGATTCACTGGGGTGCATAAATTGACAGGGTCAGGGGGCGTGTCTACACTGTGAGACATGGACCTCTCTGAAGGCGCGCGTGCGTTAAACGCTGCTCTTGAAGGAACGGTGGTGCACGCGCTGTTATCTCCTCTTGGTTTGCGCGCGTATTTTCCCCACGGGATTGTTGCACAGAATGCAGAGGCGCGGATGCGTGCGCCTGATATGAATGGGGCGGTTGGCATGGTTCTGCGTCATGGGGTGCCGGTGCTTCGTGATACGTTGCATGCGCTTGTTCCTGATCTTTCTTCTTCTGAAATAGTTTCCTACGCGCCGACTGCAGGTATTCCTGCGCTTCGCGAGCGCTGGGCGCGGCGTTTGTGTGCGCGTGATCCTGTGTTGTGTCCGGATGAACCGGACGTTGCAGCAATGCAGAGTGCAGCAGAGCAGGGAGAGCATTCTTGTGCGGCAGTTTTTCCAAAGATGTCGCTTCCTATCGTGTTGCCGGGACTTACGGCAGCGTTGTCCTGTGCTATGGACTTATTTGTGGGTGCAGGACAGACGGTTTTGGTGCCGGCACCGCGCTGGGAAAATTATGATCTCATGCTAGCAGTGCGTTGTGCGGCAACGCCGGTTGCCTTTTCTCTTTTTCGAGCGGGGCGCTTTGATTTGGGCGCGTGCAAGGAAGCGCTGGACGCACAGGCTTCGGATGGGGTGATAAGGTTAATTTTGAATTTCCCCCATAATCCGTCAGGTTATACCCCCACGGAAGAGGAGGCACAGCAATTATACGAGGTGGTGTATGCTTATGCTGACGCAGGGTGTGCGGTACTGGTGATTTGTGACGATGCGTATAGCGGGTTCGAGTATGAGGCGTCTTTGATGCGTGGCTCTTTTTTTGCGCGCTTTGCGCAAGCGCACAAGAATATCTGCGCGTTAAAGATAGATGGGTTAACGAAGGAAGAGTACGCATGGGGATTACGCGTGGGTTTTCTAAGCTGTGCAGGACTCGCTCTTGGTGTTTCCCAGTACCAGGCTTTTGAAAAAAAAGTCATGGGGGTGATCCGTGCATCACTTTCATGTACTGCCACGCTTACGCAGACGCTTGCGCTGCGTCTGTTGGCTGAAGAAGATGAGCCTGCTGGGTTGGGTTCAGCCACGGCACGTGAGAGACACCAATTTTTTCAGTTGATGTGTGCACGCTACCGAGAGGTGCAGCGCGTGGTACGTGATCTTACCTGGAGCACAACGGAGTGTGGGGCTGCGGTACCGCTGCGTGTTGAGTTTTTGCCGTGTAATTCTGGTTATTTTACCTGTATACGTTGCATAGGTTTTTCTGCAGAAACACTGCGCCAATATCTGCTCGAACAGTGCGGAATAGGAACCGTGGCAATTGATGAGCAGCATCTTCGAGTGGCTTTCAGCGCACTTGAGTTACCTGCTATCGAGCGGGT
>NC_015714.1:232500-277500 GCF_000217655.1 Treponema paraluiscuniculi Cuniculi A
GCGAAATTCCTTGTCGGGTAAGTTCCGACCCGCACGAATGGTGTAACGACTCTGGACACTGTCTCGACGCGAGACTCGGTGAAATTTATGTACCGGTAAAGAAGCCGGTTACCCATAGTTAGACGGAAAGACCCCGTGAACCTTCACCGTAGCTTACTATTGGAACTTGGTTTACCATGTGTAGTATAGGTGGGAGACAGAGAAGCTTGGCCGTCAGGTTAGGCGGAGTCAACAGTGAAATACCACCCTTGGTACGTCAGGTTTCTAACCTTTGGCCGTGGATCCGGCAAAGGGACCGTGGTAGGTGGGCGGTTTGACTGGGGCGGTCGCCTCCTAAAAGGTAACGGAGGTGCGCGAAGGTCTCCTCACACCGGTTGGAAATCGGTGCGCGAGTGTAAAGGCACAAGGAGGCTTAACTGCGAGACCGACAGGTCGAGCAGATACGAAAGTAGGTCTTAGTGATCTGGCGGTAGCGTGTGGAAGCGCCGTCACTTAACGGATAAAAGGTACTCCGGGGATAACAGGCTGATTTTCCCCAAGAGTTCACATCGACGGGAAAGTTTGGCACCTCGATGTCGGCTCATCGCATCCTGGGGCTGAAGCAGGTCCCAAGGGTTTGGCTGTTCGCCAATTAAAGCGGTACGTGAGCTGGGTTCAGAACGTCGCGAGACAGTTCGGTCCCTATCTGCTATGGGCGTTGGATATGTGAGAGGAGCTGCTTTTAGTACGAGAGGACCGAAGTGGACGAACCTCTGGTGTACCAGTTATCCTGCCAAGGGTACGTGCTGGGTAGCTATGTTCGGAAGGGATAACCGCTGAAGGCATCTAAGTGGGAAGCCCGCCTCAAGATTACATATCCCTGAAGGTTGACCTTCCTGAAGACTCCTTGCACACTACAAGGTCGATAGGCTGGAGGTCTACGTACCGTAAGGTATTAAGCCGACCAGTACTAATAAGTCGTGAGGCTTGACCATATTATTCATCCTTCTCCTTCACCCTACCCCTTTGCGTAAAATATTTTGCCTGGTTGCCATGGTGGAGAGGTCATACCCGTTCCCATCCCGAACACGGAAGTCAAGCTCTCCTACGCCGATGATACTGCTCATTCGCGGGAAAGTAGGTAGTAGCCAGGCTCCCCTTTGCCCATCACTCGCTTGACAAAATATTATCCGAAACCTTAAAGTCCGCCCTTCGTAGGGAGAGGTGTTGCGCGCGTTCTAGCAACCGAGTCAATAGTGTTTTTGAAAAATGGAGGGTCGCGTCTACCCAGTTGTAAAGAGAGGTGTTCGCGCGCGTCCGTGCTCTCCACACGAGGCGGAGCTCCGTCCACTCACGAAAGATATCGTGTCCGAAGTACAATACGAGCATCATAACGTAAACTGCACAGGGTGTTGTGTACGCTGTGCTGCGCACATGTAGCACCTTTCCCATACGGAGACACAGGGAGAAAAGTTCCAAACGGGATGTGCACGCGTAAAAAAGTGAAGATGCGCACAGCAATAAAAATAGGCGGATGCCTATATGGTATCCTGCATGCATGTGCTGGTTGATTTGTGTAGCGCTAACAACACCGGTGCTGAAAAATGTGTGCAGGATCTTCAGAGAAAAGAAAAAAACGAGGTAGATACTAACTACACGTATGTGTGCAGCCACGCGTTTCAGAGAACGTGTGACAATGAGCATTAATGCGAGCAGCACAAGTGTAAGCGACGCGTGCATACACCAACTCTGTGCATTACAGCACAGGAGAAGGAGAGCGAAGCTTGCGACTTTCGCTACAGGAGGAGCACGGTGAAGCAGCGATTGCCGGCGTTCATAAAGAGAGAAAAACATACATTTCCTTGACTCCTCCTAGCAGGTGGAAGTACTGCATGCATGCCGCTACCTAGATCCAAAGGAGATCTGAAAGAGTGCGCGGACAGTGCAAAGGATCTCTTAGTCCGTAGCAAGAGAAAATTCTACTGTCGAGTGCATCCTGTGGCGTGCCATCGTAGGAAATGACCCCCTTAGAAAGGATGCATAGACGCGTCGCAGCAGCGAGTATTTTTTCAACCTCATGGGTGATGATAACAAGCGTTTTACCTGCGTGTTTGAGGCTTATGATGAGCTGCACAACCTGACGAACGCTGGGGTAATCTAAGTTTGCAAACGGCTCGTCAAGAATGACTACCTTTGCATCCAAGGCGAGTACGCCGGCAACGGTTAGGCGTCTTTTTTCTCCACCTGAAAGCGCTCGGGCGTAATGGTCACGCCGGTCAAGCAGTGACACGGCTGCAAGTGCGCTGTTGGTACGTGCGTCAATTTCTGCGCGGGAATATCCCCACTGCAGAGGACCGAAGGCGCAGTCCTCAAATACCGTTTCGCCTAGGATCTGGGTGTCTGCATTTTGAAACGCCAGACCGACAGTAGTCCCGCGTGCCATATACACACGGCCGGAGGACGGCGGTTCAAGTCCTGCAAGGATGTTCATGAGCACAGTTTTACCCGAGCCATTTGCACCTGCGAGGACGACACAGTCCCCAGGAAACACCCTAAACGAAACGGAGTGTAATACTTCACAGTCGCGCTCAAAAGACTTACTTACATTGACCAGTTCAAGCAGCGGTCCTGCGCACGACTCCACAGCCGTGTCTGCCGCGACATCTGCGCTCATGCGTCCACAGAAGATGCACCGTGTCCTGTGGCGCGTACACACCCGCGACACGCGAATACTATGGCATCAACCATGACGGTACAAATGGCGGCGAACTGTAGGGGCAAGATGATGGGCGAGTAGGACAACAAGGGCGATTTTCAGGGTGTCGGCAAGAAAAAAGGGAAGGAAGACTCCTAGCATGAGCTCCCCGGTCCTGAGGCCAAGCACGTAACCGAGAACCGGCAGACCGATGGAGTAAATCGAAAGAAAACCAACGAGCGTTGCGACGGTAAGTCTGATCCAAAGAAGGAGTGCGCGTCCACCACCGCGTGGTGGAGTGCAAGACAGGCGGTGGTGCTGCGCGATTGCGCCAGCGAGCGTAGCAGCGAGTATGTATCCAAGGAGGAATCCTCCCGTAGGGGCAAAAAGCGCGGTGTATCCGCCCCGACCTCCTGAAAAAACCGGCAGACCAAGGAGTCCTGCCCCGAGGAAGCTGAGAACGGCGAGTGCACCGTCTCGCGGTCCCAACAATAAACCGGTGAGAACGGCCGCTGCATTCTGCAGTACAAGCGGAACAGGCTTGAGAGGAATGCTAACGAGCGCACTCGAGCTAATGAGTGCGGCAAAAAGCGCAACAAAAGCCAAAGACTTACTACGGTGCATGGTACAGTACTCCTCCGAAGGGCCGATGCGCGGTGTAACACGGAAGGAGGAATCTTTCAATATCTTGGGTGGTGCCACAGGTATAGTTTTTAACAGACTTACCCGAACGGCTGCCAGGTGCGTACGCGTCGGTTCGTTCCCACTGTGCGCGGGCAGAGCTCGTGTAGTGTCTATTGACAGATGCAAGGATCGGGTACCGTCATGTACGCAGTTTATGGTAGGCTCAGTCCTATGCACGCTGGGGACAGAGAGAGTATCGCACGCTTCGTGCGTGTGGTGCGCGATTGTCTGGATTTGTTTCGCACCGAGGGTATTGGGCCCCGTCCTAGGAATGATTCGGTAATTTTACCGAATGCTGCGTGTTCACCGCGTAATCATGCAGGAGAGCGTGCGCAGAGCACTGCCGATGCGTGTGTGAGAAGCAGTGACGGGTCTGTATACACGGACGAAACCTTGCGCGAGGAAATTTTTGCATGCCGTGCGTGTGAGTTGTATCAACAGCGTACACATGCGGTGGTGGGAGAGGGTATTGCAGACGCAGACGTGCTCGTCGTTGGGGAGGCCCCTGGAGCGGAAGAAGATCGAAGCGGTCGTCCGTTCGTAGGACAGTCAGGTAAATTGCTGGACGCAATGCTTGCGGCGATTGGACTTTCGCGTCAGCAAAATTGTTATATCACCAATGTGGTTAAGTGCCGGCCGCCAAGGAACCGCACACCAACACCCCACGAGACTGCGTGTTGTGCACGGTTCCTCCATGCGCATCTTACGCTGCATCGCCCGTGTGCTATTTTGGCGCTCGGCCGCTGCGCCGCACAGCACATGCTCCAAACAACCGATGGTATTGGCAAGTTGCGCGGGCGCTTTTTTACCTATCAGGGGATTCCCCTTCTGGCTACGTACCATCCGAGTGCGTTGTTACGGGATGAAGCGCTGAAACGTCCGGCGTGGGAGGATCTCAAAACGTTTCGTGCACGGTTGCTGCAGTTGAAGCAGGACGCACACATGCCAATATAAAATCATGGCGCCGTGGCTTGAGCTTGTTTTTGACGTTCCACTGGATAAAAGCTTTACGTACCGTGCGTGTGCTGCCCACGCGGGTGAGGCACTCGTGGGTAGACGAGTTCTTGCTCCCTTTGGGGCGCGTACACTCATTGGATTTGTGATAAGTGAATCACATTCTTCGCCTGCTGATTGCGGTGGTGCAGTTGGCACGTTCAAGGAGATCATCCGCGTCATTGACAGGGAAGCGCTTTTTGACCAAACGCATCTTGCGTGTGCGCGTTGGATGGCGCATTTCTACCTGTGTGCCTTAGGTCAGGCGCTGTGTGCGGTGGTTCCGTCTCGGAAACGAGAACGGACATTGTCTTCTTTTGCTTCTTGTGCGGGTGTTCGGCGCACTGACACCTATGCGCTTTCGGGCGAACAGCGCAAGGCGATTGATGCGATTACCGCGAGCACCGGTGCGCGCAGTTTTTATGTGCACGGGGTGACAGGGTCGGGGAAGACGGAAGTGTTCTTGCGCGCAGCCGAGGCAGTCCTTGCGCGTGGCAAGTCGGTTATCTATCTTGTTCCTGAGATAGCGCTCACTCACCAGGTGCTCCAGGAGGTGTATGTGCGCTTTGGCAGTCAGGCGGCGGTGTTGCACTCAGCGCTCAGTGGCAGTCAGCGCCTAGGTGAGTGGCGGCGCATACAGCGCATGCGTCACTGTGTAGTGATTGGAGCTCGAAGTGCAATTTTTGCTCCGTTGAAGCAGCTGGGCCTTGTGATAATGGATGAAGAACATGACAGTTCGTATAAGTCTGCGCATGTGCCGCGCTATCATGCGCGACAGGTAGCGATGTATCGCTGTATGGACGCGAACTGTCCGTTTGTCATGGGGTCTGCAACACCGTCTGTGGAGGCCTGGTACGCGATGCTGCGGGGGGCGGTGCGTCGTTTACCATTGACTGCGCGTGTTGCGGGAGGGGCTCCGCCGCGTTTTGAGGTGGTGGACGTGTCAAAAGAGGCCCTGTTACTCTCTACCCGTCTGGTGGATGAAATACGCAAGACGAAGGAGGCAGGATATCAATCGATGCTCTTTTTGAATCGTCGAGGATTTTCCTATTCGTTTCAGTGTCGCAGCTGTGGATACACGCTGTGTTGCACGCAGTGTGCAGTTCCCTTGACGTGGCACAAACGTGTGGGGGCAATGCAATGTCATTACTGCGGCAGGCAAGAGGCGCCGCCTGAAAGTTGTCCGTGCTGTCATTCATTTGATACCCGATACGGCGGGGTGGGCACAGAGTATATTGAGGAAGCGGTACAGGCGCTATTTCCTGAATACCGTATTGCACGGGTGGACACCGATGCGCTGCGCTCAGGGCACGTGCAGCAGACGATGGAGCAGTTTCGCGCGGGGAAAATCGATGTACTGTTGGGTACGCAAATGATAGCAAAGGGATTTAATTTCCCTACGCTGCGTTTAGTGGGTATTGCCTGCGCAGATACTGGATTGCACACGCCAGACTTTCGCGCCGCCGAGCGGAGTTTTGCCTTGATGATGCAAGTGGCCGGACGTGCGGGTCGCTATGTAGATAACGGCCTGGTCATCATCCAAACACGCAATCCTGCGCATCCTGCGGTGGTGTGTGCGCAGCACGGGGATTGTGAGTCCTTTTATGCGCAAGAACTTGCGCAGCGGGAGGCGCTGTGTTTTCCGCCCTTTGTGCGCCTTATTCGGTTTGTTTTTCGCAGCAAGACGCAGCGCAAGGCTAAAGACGCCGCGTATGCGGCACATGCGCTTTTGACGGCGCAGATGCCTCTGGGTGCGGACGTACTGGGACCTGCAGCGTGTGTGGTGGCGCAGGTGGCAGGCAGCTATCGGATGCAAATACTGCTGCGTGCCCCGTCATTCCCAGTGGTGCAGCAGGTGGCGCGCAGCTTTTTAGATGAATTTCGAGCTCCGGCGGGGGTGTACGTAGAATCTGACGTAGATCCTGTAAATGTGCTGTAGGGCGAGTAGATGTACTCCGTGTTATCCTGCTGTTTGCGTGTTTGGTTGACCGGTAGTATGCGGTGCCTGGTATAGGTGCGGGACGGAAAGGAGAGAGGATGTGGCACTGCCGATTATTTTTCAGGACGCAGCGGTGGTGGCCGTTGATAAGCCGGCAGGACTTGCAGTACAGCCGGGTGCGCGGGTGCGGGTGTGCGTAGTTGACGTATTACAGAAACAGCTTGGGGTGCGTCTGTTTCCTCTGCATCGTTTGGACAAGGACACCGCGGGCGTGCTGCTGTTTGCAAAACATGCACGGGCAGCTGCTCTGTACCAGGGGATTTTAGGCAGCATGCGTGTGATTAAGCGCTATCGCGCACTTTGTTTTGGGCGACCTCCCCGAGAGTGTGGTGATATTCGCGTTCCTATCCGTACCGGTACGGCAGCAAGGCGGTGTCAGGTTGTGCGTGCCGCGCATACTGCATACCGTGTGTTGCGTGCGACTGATACGCATACATATCTTGAACTCACGTTGCACAGTGGTCGGACCCATCAGATTCGTATTCATCTGGCTGCGCTAGGATGTCCTATAATTGGGGATGACAAATACGGTGATTTCGCGCGTAACAAGGCGTGTGCTCGTGCGTGGGGAGTAAAAAGGCTCCAGTTATTCGCACACAGTCTTGTGTTGCCATGTGCATGTAAACCGCTGGTGTTGCGTGCACGTATGCCTGTACACTTCCTGCGTGCTCTTGATGCCGTTGCGCTATGATTGCCTGTAGCAGGGCATTCTGGTAGGCGGTGTGTGGTTTTGAGTTCTGCCGGTAACAGAAAGAGTGTCGTGTGAATTTCAATAGTTTTTCTCTAGGGTGTGTACTGCACTCGTTGTATTTTTGCAGTCGCGAGGGGAGGGGAGCGGTCCCCTGCTGCTGTACTGTCTGTAGGGAAGATACCGGCGCCTATTGTTATATCGGGCTATTTGTGCTAGAGTGCGCAAAACTGCTAGTGGGGATGGCCTATGGGTACTGTTGTTCCGGGATTCGATGACGAGAAAGACGAAAGTCTTAGGATGAATCTGCAAAAGATCGATGACCTTGGGGGTGGCGTCGTTGTTTTCCTCAACGGGTACATCGATACTTACAATTCTTCCTTTTTTCAAAAGAGGATTGCGAAGGTTATCGATGCAGGCTACACGCGTATTGTATTTAACTGCGCCTCTTTGAATTATGTCTCCTCCACTGGAATTGGTTCTTTTACGGCGTTTCTAAAAACGGTCAAGCCTAAAGGTGGCGATATTGTTCTCCTCGATATTCAGCCGAAGGTGTATGAGGTTTTCCAGTTACTTGGTTTTTCTCAGTTTTTTAACATTCGCGATTCTATTGCGGATGCAGTTAGCCTTTTTAGGAACAAGGTCTCACCGCTGAAGGTGGACACCTTTCCGAAGGTGTTTTCTTGCCCGATCTGCTCTAAGAAGTTAAAGGCGACTAAGCAGGGGCGTTTTCGTTGTTCCGAATGTAAGACGATTCTCGCCCTTGACGCGAGCGCACACGTGTCTCTCGGTTAGGTGACGCGCCTTTCTTTCTGGGGCAGGCTGGTTGGCTGCCTGTTTAGGGAGGTGTTTCGTGCTTGATGTGTGAGGTGAGGCGTTGTACAATGCGGGCCGGCCCTCCGGGCGGCTCGGGGAGTCCTGTCTGTGTTGCTTCTGTAGCTCAGTTGGCAGAGCGCAACCATGGTAAGGTTGAGGTCAGCGGTTCAATCCCGCTCGGAAGCTTCCGTCTGTGGATGTGAGGAGGGGTGGTATGGCAAAGAGGACGGCGGTGGAGCTTATTGCGCTTCAGTGCACTGAATGCAAGCGGCGTAATTACACCACTTCAAAAAACCGACGTAACGTTCAGGAAAAGCTCGAGCTCAAGAAGTATTGTCCTTTTGAGCGTAGACGTGTGCTGCATAGAGAGGCGAAGATAAAGTAGGCTGTCGTCATATCTGTTACGCACGGGGTTTTCTGGTGTTTTCCGGGGATTTGTGGGTCAGTAGCTCTAATGGCAGAGCGTCGGTCTCCAAAACCGAATGTTGAAGGTTCGAGTCCTTCCTGGCCTGAGTGCTTTCGAAAAGGTGTTTCATGTTGAAGTTCGCAAAGTTTCGTAGGGAGTGCGTTGCCGAGTTCAGGAGGGTGGTGTGGCCTGCGCGCACTCAGGTACATACCGCGGTTAAGGTAGTGCTCGTCTCTACCGTTGTCATGGCGCTTTTCCTCGGGCTTATCGATGCTCTGTTCGTGGCGTTGCTGAGTTTCTTCTTCTGAGGGGATAGAATGGCGAAAGAGTGGTATATTCTGCACACGTTCTCGGGTCGCGAGGCAAGGGTGGAGCGGGCTGTCCGTATGCTCGTGGAGCATGCGAGGATTCCAACGAACGTTATCTTTGATATAAAAATCCCTGAGGAACTGCTTACCGAGGTGAAAGATGGTAAGAAGAGGGTGGTTAGGCGTAAGTTTTTCCCTGGTTACTTGTTGGTGGAAATGGATTTGCCCGAGGTTGACTGGAGGATAGTGTGTAACGAGGTGCGCAGGATTCCTGGTGTTTCCGGTTTTTTGGGTTCTTCGGGCAATGCGAAGCCTCAGGCGGTTTCTGCGGATGAAGCTCGGCGTATTTTGCAGAAGGCGGGGGAAATTAAGGGGGATAGGACTCCTCGTATCGCTCAGACTTTTTTGGTTGGACAACAGGTGAGGATCGTTGAGGGGCCGTTTGCTACTTTCTCGGGTGAGGTGGAGGAGGTGATGAGTGAACGCAACAAGGTGCGTGTGGCAGTCACCATCTTTGGCCGCGCTACTCCTGTGGAGTTGGAGCTAGTCCAGGTGGAGGCGCTCTGATTTTCTTCTTCCAGGGTGGAGAGTGTTGCAATGCGCATGATTGCCTGCCGTTTACGCGTTGGTTTCGGGTGTTTTGTTGTTTTTTACGTCATAAGGAGAGGCCAATATGGCAGCGAAGAAGAAAGTGGTTACTCAGATAAAGCTGCAGTGTCCTGCAGGCAAGGCGACGCCCGCGCCGCCGGTTGGGCCTGCGCTTGGGCCGCACGGGGTTAGTGCCCCGCAGTTTGTGCAGCAGTTTAATGACCGTACTAAATCCATGGAGCCTGGGTTGGTGGTGCCAGTGGTTGTCACCGTCTATTCTGACAAGAGTTTTTCGTTTGTGCTGAAAACGCCGCCTGCGGCTGTTCTTATTAGGAAGGCGTGTGGGATCGAAAAAGGATCGACGAATTCTGTTAAGCAGAAGGTTGCGCGCTTGTCGCTGGCGCAGTTAACGGAGATTGCTCAAGTGAAATTACCTGATATGAGCGCTTTAACTCTCGATGCTGCGAAGCGTATCATCGCGGGTACGGCACGCAGCATGGGGGTGGAGGTAGAGCGTTCATTATGAAGAGGGGGAAGAAGTATCGCGCTGCCGTTGCGCGTTATGATCGCGCCGAGCGGTTCAGCCTTGACCGTGCGGTAGGTTTGCTTAAGGAAGTGAGGTATGCTTCCTTTGACGAGACGGTGGAGGTGCACGTTAGTCTGAGGCTTAAGAAGAATCAGACGGTGAGGGATACGGTTGTGCTCCCCCACCGTTTTCGGGCCGAGGTTCGTGTGCTCGTTTTTTGTAAAGAGGATCGTGTTTCGGAAGCGCTTGCTGCAGGTGCTGCCTATGCAGGCGATGCTGAATATCTTGAGAAGGTAAAAGGAGGCTGGTTTGACTTCGACGTGGTCGTTGCTAGTCCTGACATGATGAAGGACGTCGGTCGTCTTGGTATGGTGTTAGGTCGCAGAGGGCTGATGCCTAACCCGAGGACTGGCACGGTCAGTGCGGACTTGGGGGCTGCTGTCTGTGAGTTGAAAAAGGGGCGTGTCGAGTTTCGCGCGGATAAGACAGGTGTGGTCCATCTAGCAGTAGGGAAAACGACGATGGACTCTGCGCAGATTGTAGAGAATGTTGACGTGTTTCTGTCGGAGATGGATCGCAAGAAGCCCGTTGACGTAAAAGCTGGTTTTGTCCGTTCGATTTCGCTCAGCTCCAGTATGGGGCCTGGGATTTGGGTTGTCCATAAGTCAGAGGAGTAGTATGGCAGTACGCGCACGAAGGCTGCAGCCGGCAAAGGTGGCTGCTGTCGAGAGCCTTACGCGTGATTTGGGTGAGGCTTCTTCTTATATCTTTACGGAGTATCGGGGGCTTACGGTTGAGCAGCTGACCGCGTTGCGCCGCGCGCTGCGCGAATTCTCGTGCGTGTATCGGGTGGTGCGTAACAATTTTGCGAATATCGCCTTTACGTCCCTAAACATGACGGTGGGAGAGTATCTGGTGGGGCCCACGGCCATCGCCCTAGTGGACACGGAGCATGCGAATGGCGTCGCGCGTGTGCTGTTCGATTTTGCAAAGGAAGTGCCTGCCTTAGTGGTGAAGGGTGCAATTCTTGATGGGGAGGTGTTTGACGCTTCGAAGGTAGAAGCGTATTCGAAGCTTCCTGGAAAGAAAGAGCTCATTTCCATGTTCTTGTCTGCGCTGAATGCAACGACGGTGAAGTTCGTACGCGTATTACAGGCTGTGATGGATAAAAGGGATGAGGGTGTAGAAGTTTCCGTGGTGTCGGGAGGTGATTCGTCCTAGGCGGTTGTTGTAACTTAGTTACGGGGTATGTGTTAGGCGGTCAGGCTTCTGAGGTGCTGTCTTCCTGTCCGTTTATAGGGGTTATTTCGCATACAAGGAGAAGATAATATGGCGGCGTTGAGTAATGAACAGATTATTGAGGCGATTCGGGGCAAGACCATCCTGGAGCTTTCTGAGCTTATCAAGGCGGTGGAGGAGGAGTTTGGAGTTACCGCGGCTGTGCCGGTAGCGCCGGTAGCGGAAGGTGGCGGAGCAGGTTCTGTAGCCGCTGAGGAGCAGACAGAGTTTGCTGTTGTGCTCAAAGGACTTGCAGAACCAGGCAAAAAAATCGCGGTCATTAAAGAGGTGCGCAACGTTATCTCAGGGCTTGGCCTAAAAGAGGCGAAGGATCTGGTGGAGGGTGCGCCAAAGACTTTGAAAGAAAATGTGTCCAAGGAAGAGGCGGCAAAGATAAAAGAGTCAATGACCGCAGCGGGTGCGCTCATTGAGATTTCCTAGTGTCTGGTTTTTTTTTGCATGCGTCCGGCGCGTCGTTGTGTGCCTCTGACACCCTTTCGTGTGGGAGGGCGTCGCGCTTTTGAGTAGAGCGTGGGCTTCTATTTCTTTTCATACTTGTTCTCGGCATTTTGGCATGCGGGTTGAGTCGCGTTCTCCTCGCTTGAGTGGAGGGGACGGCGTCTCCCCTGTGTGGGGAGTATTACGGTAGAGCGTGTGGTATAGGGAGCACCGTGTCGGTTCGGTGCAGCTTGAGGGGGGAGTGCATGTCAGCACGAGTTTGCAAAACACACAGAGTATACGTGGGAAAGGATGTCAGGAATTTTATGGACATCCCGGATCTCATCGAAATCCAGCTCCGATCTTACGACACCTTTCTGCATGGGGCCCGGAATGCACCGTCCGGCGCCGACACCCTTATCTCCGGTACTACAGAGGAGCTCGGCCTCGAAGACGTATTCAAGACTACCTTTCCTATCGAGAGCTCTACGGGGGACATGACGCTCGAGTACCAATCATACTCCCTTGATGAGAAAAACATCAAGTTCTCCGAGGCGGAGTGCAAACAAAAGGGTTTGACGTACGCCATTCCGCTGAAGGCGCTTGTTGATTTACGTTTCAACAATACGGGGGAGATTAGGCGCAAAGACATTTATATGGGAGATATCCCCAAGATGACTGAACGCGGCACCTTTATCATCAACGGTGCGGAGCGTGTGGTGGTATCCCAGATCCATCGTTCCCCTGGTGTTGTTTTTTCTCATGAGAAGGACAAGGAAGGACGGGAGGTATTCTCCAGCCGCATTATTCCGTACCGGGGAAGCTGGCTTGAATTTGAAATTGATCAGAAAAAAGATCTCATCTATGCAAAGCTTGATAAAAAGAGACGTATCCTAGGCACCGTGTTTTTGCGTGCGTTGCACTACGAAACGCGTGAGCAAATCATCGAGGCCTTTTACGCCATAGAAAAGACACCTGTTTGTCAGGATCGTGCGGAGTACGAGCTGCTCACAGGTAAGATCCTGGCACGATCGGTGACGGTGGAAAATGAGCAGGGTGAAACCCGGGTGTTGTACAAAGCAGGAGAGAAAATCCATCCCCATGTCATCGATGATCTGCTGCAAAACGGCATATGTGAGGTCTACGTTATTAACCTTGAAGCGGAAGGTTCGTTGCGTTCTGCGGTCGTTATCAATTGTCTTGAACGAGAGGAAATGAAGTTCTCTAAGTCGGGTGCACAGGACGAGCTTTCGCGTGAAGAGGCACTGTGTATTGTATACTCAGCGCTAAGACCAAGCGATCCTATGACCATGGACGCGGCGGAAAAAGATTTGCAGACAATGTTTTTCTCCCCACGTCGCTATGATTTAGGGCGGGTGGGGCGCTACAAGCTGAACAAGAAATTTCGCTCTGACTCGCCGACTACTGAGTGCACGCTCACCCTCGACGATATCGTAAATACCATGAAATTTCTCATCAGAATGTATAGCGGTGATGCACAGGAAGATGATATCGATCACCTGGGCAACCGTCGTATTCGTTCGGTGGGGGAATTAATGACCAATACGTTAAAAACGGCCTTTTTGCGCATGGAACGTATTGCGAAGGAGCGTATGAGTTCTAAGGAAACGGAAACGATCAAGCCGCAGGATCTCATTTCCATAAAACCTATCATGGCTGCGATTAAGGAGTTCTTTGGTGCAAGTCAGCTTTCTCAGTTCATGGATCAGGTCAATCCGCTGGCGGAGTTGACACACAAGCGACGTTTGAACGCACTTGGTCCTGGTGGACTTTCAAGGGAGCGTGCTGGGTTTGAGGTACGCGATGTGCACTACACGCACTACGGTCGGATGTGTCCCATTGAGACCCCCGAGGGACCAAATATCGGTTTAATTGTTTCTATGGCCAATTACGCACGCGTTAACGGGTATGGGTTCTTGGAGGTGCCTTATGTACGGGTGCGTGACGGAGTTGTTACGAAAGAGATTGAGTACCTGGATGCTATGGACGAGGATCGCTACTACATTGGGCAGGATTCTACGGCGGTAGGACCGGACGGAGTCATCCGTGTAGATCATGTCTCTTGTCGGCACCGGGGGGATTACAGTACGCGTAGTCCTAAGGATATCCAGTATATGGATGTTTCCCCCAAGCAGATAATTTCTGTTTCTGCTTCTCTCATACCGTTTCTTGAGCATGATGATGCTAACCGTGCGTTAATGGGGTCGAACATGCAACGGCAGGGAGTGCCGCTTATTTTTCCTGAACCCCCGCGCGTGGGTACAGGCATGGAAGAGAAGTGTGCATATGACTCTGGAGTGCTGGTGAAGGCAAAGCAAGACGGAACGGTTGCCTACGTTTCCTCAGAGAAGATAGTGGTTTGTTCCGCCGCGGCGTCTGGGGAAGAGCAGAAGATCGTGTATCCGTTACTTAAGTATCAGCGGACAAATCAGGATACCTGTTACCACCAGCGGCCAATAGTGCACGTGGGAGATCGGGTACAGGTAGGAGATGCGCTTGCAGACGGTCCTGCAACGTATCGAGGGGAGCTTGCGCTTGGCAGAAACATTCTAGTTGGTTTTGTGCCGTGGAACGGTTACAACTACGAGGATGCCATTTTGATTTCTCACCGGGTGGTAAAGGAGGATATGTTCACCTCGGTTCACATCAAAGAATTTTCTACTGAGGTGCGTGAAACCAAGCTGGGTTCTGAACGAATGACGAATGATATCCCGAATAAGTCTGAGAAGAATCTGGATAATTTGGATGCAGAAGGGATCATTCGTATTGGGTCAAAGGTGCGTGCGGGGGACGTGCTTATCGGAAAGATTACGCCAAAAAGCGAGTCTGAGACGACGCCAGAGTTTAGGCTGCTGAATTCTATTTTTGGGGAGAAGGCGAAGGAAGTGCGTGATTCTTCTCTACGTGTGCCGCATGGAGTTGAGGGTACAGTCATTGACGTGCAGCGACTCAGGCGTTCGGAGGGAGATGATTTAAACCCCGGGGTGTCAGAGGTGGTGAAGGTTCTTATCGCTACCAAGCGTAAGCTGCGTGAAGGGGATAAAATGGCCGGTCGCCACGGTAACAAGGGTATCGTTGCGCGCATCCTTCCTGAAGAAGACATGCCGTATCTGGATGATGGTACCCCGCTTGATGTCTGTTTGAACCCGCTCGGTGTACCTTCTCGTATGAACATAGGACAGATTCTTGAATCTGAATTGGGACTTGCGGGGTTGCGGCTTGACGAATGGTATGAGTCTCCTGTCTTTCAATCTCCAAGCAACGAGCAGATTGGGGAAAAGTTGATGCAGGCAGGTTTTCCGACTAATTCAAAAGTGATGCTGCGTGACGGACGCACGGGGGATTATTTTCAAAACCCTGTATTTGTGGGGGTTATTTACTTTATGAAGCTTGCGCATCTAGTGGATGACAAAATGCACGCCCGCTCTACAGGTCCATATTCGCTTGTGACGCAGCAACCCTTAGGGGGTAAAGCGCAGTTTGGAGGGCAGCGTCTCGGGGAAATGGAGGTGTGGGCGCTTGAAGCCTACGGCGCGGCGAATACCCTGCAGGAGTTGCTAACGATTAAATCGGATGATATGCACGGGCGTTCTAAAATTTATGAGGCAATTGTAAAGGGGGAGGCTTCGTCTCCTACCGGTATTCCTGAATCTTTTAACGTGTTGGTGCAGGAGCTGCGGGGACTTGCGCTCGACTTTACGATTTACGATGCGAAGGGCAAGCAGATTCCGCTCACTGAGCGCGATGAAGAAATGACGAATAAGATTGGCTCTAAATTTTAAGGGGTGCAGGGAATGAAGGATATCCGGGATTTTGACAGTTTACAAATAAAGCTTGCCTCCCCTGATACCATTCGGGCATGGTCCTATGGAGAGGTGAAAAAGCCTGAGACAATTAATTACCGCACGTTGCGTCCTGAACGTGAAGGGCTTTTTTGTGAACGCATTTTTGGTACTACAAAGGAATGGGAATGCTTTTGTGGAAAGTTTAAGTCAATTCGGTACCGGGGTGTTATCTGCGATCGGTGCGGGGTGGAGGTAACGCATTTCAAGGTTCGCAGGGAGCGCATGGGGCATATTGAGCTTGCAACGCCTGTTTCTCATATTTGGTACTACCGTTGTGTACCAAGTAGAATGGGTTTGTTACTCGATCTGCAGGTGATCGCACTGCGTTCTGTTTTGTACTATGAGAAGTACATAGTCATAGAGCCGGGCGACACCGATTTAAAAAAGAATCAGTTGCTCACTGAAACTGAGTACAATGACGCGCAGGAACGCTACGGTGGCGGCTTTACGGCGGGAATGGGAGCGGAGGCTATCCGCACCCTTTTGCAAAACCTTGACCTTGATGCGCTTGTTGCACAGTTGCGTGAGAAGATGATGGAGAAGGGTGCGAAAAGCGACAAACGCTTGCTGCGTCGCATAGAGATCGTAGAAAACTTTCGGGTGTCGGGAAATAAGCCGGAATGGATGATTTTGAGCGTTATCCCGGTGATCCCGCCTGATTTGCGTCCTATGGTGCAGCTCGACGGGGGGCGTTTTGCTACCTCAGATCTCAATGACCTGTATCGGCGTGTGATCCACCGCAATAGCCGTTTGATTCGGCTCATGGAACTGAAGGCGCCGGATATCATCATTCGGAACGAAAAGCGCATGTTGCAAGAGGCAGTGGACGCGCTTTTTGATAATTCTAAGCGCAAGCCCGCGATTAAAGGTGCGTCAAACCGGCCGCTTAAGTCTATTTCTGACATGCTCAAGGGGAAGCAAGGGCGTTTTCGCCAGAATCTTTTGGGCAAGCGGGTCGACTATTCCGGGCGTTCGGTTATCGTAGTGGGGCCTGAACTTAAGTTGTGGCAGTGCGGGTTGCCTACAAAAATGGCGCTTGAGCTGTTTAAGCCCTTTATTATGAAAAAGCTGGTTGAGAAAGAAATTGTCTCGAACATCAAAAAGGCAAAGATGCTCGTGGAACAAGAGTCGCCGAAGGTATTTTCGGTGTTGGATGAAGTGGTAAAAGAGCATCCGGTTATGCTTAATCGGGCGCCGACATTGCATCGATTGGGCATTCAGGCTTTTGAGCCGGTGTTGGTGGAGGGGAAGGCGATTCGTCTTCATCCGCTTGTGTGTAAACCTTTTAATGCTGATTTTGATGGGGATCAAATGGCGGTGCATGTGCCGCTGACGCAGGCGGCACAGATGGAGTGTTGGACGCTCATGTTGTCGAACCGCAATTTGCTTGACCCTGCAAATGGGCGCACGATTGTGTATCCGTCTCAGGACATGGTTCTGGGTTTGTATTATCTGACAAAGGAACGCTCTCTGCCGGAGGGTGCTCGTCCTCGCCGTTTTTCCTCGGTGGAGGAGGTAATGATGGCTGCGGAAAAGGGGGTAATCGGCTGGCAGGATCAGATTCAAGTGCGGTATCACAAATGTGATGGTCAGCTTGTGGTCACTACTGCAGGAAGGCTTGTGTTGAATGAGGAAGTTCCCGCAGAGATTCCTTTTGTCAACGAAACGCTTGATGACAAACGCATCAGGAAATTAATTGAGCGGGTGTTCAAGCGTCAGGATTCTTGGCTTGCGGTGCAGATGCTCGATGCACTGAAAACTATCGGTTATACCTACGCGACCTTCTTTGGTGCAACGCTCAGTATGGACGACATCATCGTGCCTGAGCAGAAGGTGCAGATGCTCGAAAAGGCGAACAAGGAAGTGCTAGCGATTGCGAGTCAATACCGCGGGGGGCACATCACGCAAGAGGAGCGTTATAATCGCGTCGTTGAGGTGTGGTCCAAAACAAGTGAGGAGCTCACTTCGCTCATGATGGAAACACTTGAGCGCGACAAGGATGGATTTAATACCATTTACATGATGGCTACCTCAGGTGCGCGCGGGAGTCGCAATCAAATCCGCCAACTGGCGGGAATGCGTGGCTTAATGGCAAAGCCGAGTGGGGATATCATCGAATTGCCTATTCGTTCTAATTTTAAAGAGGGACTCAATGTCATTGAGTTTTTTATTTCTACCAACGGTGCACGCAAAGGGCTCGCAGACACTGCGCTAAAGACCGCTGATGCGGGGTATTTGACACGTCGTCTGGTTGATATCGCGCAAGATGTGGTGGTGAACGAGGAGGACTGTGGTACCATCAATGGCATTGAATATCGCGCGGTGAAGTCCGGCGATGAAATTATTGAATCGCTTGCTGAGCGCATCGTAGGAAAGTATACGCTTGAACGTGTAGAACACCCCATCACCCATGAACTGCTGCTCGATGTGAACGAATACATCGACGATGAGCGTGCAGAAAAGGTGGAAGAAGCGGGCGTGGAGTCAGTGAAGTTGCGCACCGTGCTCACGTGCGAATCTAAGCGAGGAGTGTGTGTGTGCTGCTACGGGCGGAATCTTGCACGCAACAAAATTGTAGAAATTGGGGAGGCGGTTGGGATTGTAGCCGCTCAGTCCATTGGTCAGCCGGGTACGCAGCTGACAATGCGCACGTTCCATGTTGGGGGTACGGCAAGCAGTACTACGGAAGAGAACCGCATCACGTTTAAGTATCCCATACTGGTAAAGAGTATTGAGGGGGTGCATGTGAAAATGGAGGATGGCTCTCAGCTGTTCACGCGTCGGGGGACGCTCTTTTTTCACAAAACTCTGGCAGAGTATCAGCTTCAAGAGGGTGACAGCGTGCAGGTGCGTGACCGCGCGCGGGTGCTAAAGGATGAGGTTCTCTACCACACCACCGATGGGCAGACAGTGTACGCTTCGGTGAGTGGTTTTGCGCGTATAATCGATCGAACCGTGTACCTGGTAGGGCCTGAGCAAAAGACGGAAATTCGCAATGGTTCTAATGTAGTAATCAAGGCAGACGAGTATGTGCCGCCCGGAAAGACCGTGGCTACGTTTGATCCGTTCACTGAACCTATTTTGGCAGAGCAGGATGGCTTTGTGCGGTACGAAGATATTATTTTGGGCTCTACGCTCATCGAAGAGGTAAATACTGAAACGGGGATGGTGGAGCGCAGGATTACGACGTTGAAAACAGGAATACAGCTTCAACCGCGGGTATTCATCTCTGATGAGTCGGGGAATGCGCTGGGTTCGTACTACTTGCCAGAGGAAGCGCGCTTGATGGTTGAAGAAGGCGCGCAGGTGAAGGCGGGTACGGTCATTGTAAAACTGGCAAAAGCAATTCAAAAGACGTCGGATATTACAGGGGGGCTGCCGCGTGTTTCTGAATTATTTGAAGCGCGGCGCCCTAAGAATGCGGCTGTCTTGGCACAGATTTCTGGGGTTGTGTCGTTCAAAGGACTGTTTAAGGGTAAGCGTATTGTCGTGGTGCGTGACCATTACGGGAAGGAATATAAGCACCTCGTGTCCATGTCGCGTCAGCTTTTAGTACGTGATGGAGATACGGTTGAGGCGGGCGAACGCTTGTGTGATGGTTGCTTTGATCCCCATGATATCCTGGCAATTCTGGGTGAAAATGCTTTGCAAAACTATTTGATGAATGAGATCCGTGACGTGTATCGTGTGCAGGGTGTTTCAATCAATGACCAGCACATTGGTTTAGTGGTGCGGCAAATGCTACGAAAGACAGAGGTTGTCTCGGTTGGGGACACGCGTTTTATCTACGGGCAACAGGTGGATAAGTACCGTTTTCACGAAGAGAACCGTCGGGTTGAAGCGGAAGGGGGGCAGCCTGCGGTTGCGCGCCCAATGTTCCAGGGTATAACGAAGGCGGCGTTGAACATAGACTCTTTCATATCTGCGGCATCTTTCCAAGAAACGAACAAGGTGCTCACCAATGCGGCGATTGCAGGCTCTGTTGATGACTTGTGTGGGTTGAAGGAGAACGTCATTATAGGGCACTTAATTCCTGCAGGTACGGGGATGCGGCGTTATCGTCAGGTGAAGCTGTTTGACAAGAACAAGCGGGATCTTGATGTGCAGATGGAGGAAGTTATCAGGCGTAGAAAACTTGAAGAGGAGGCGCTTGCCCAGGCAGTTGCGGGTATGGAAGGGGAACCTGAAGGCGAAGCGTGACGGATTGACCTGGTTTGGCTATTCTGAGTATCCTAGCCGCGTGTGCTGTGTGCGGCAAGGTTTACGGTGTTGAGGATTTTTTTGGGGAAGTGAGCGAAAAGAATGCCAACAATTAATCAATTGACGAGGATAGGGCGTAAGGCGGTTTTTTCTCGTACGAAGAGCCCTGCGTTGCAGGCTTGTCCGCAGAAGCGCGGAGTGTGTACGCGTGTGATGACAGTTACGCCAAAAAAGCCGAATTCTGCTCTGCGTAAGGTGGCGCGTGTGCGTCTAAGTAGCGGGGTTGAAGTGACGGCGTACATTCCCGGGATTGGGCATAATTTGCAGGAGCACTCGATTGTGCTGATTCGCGGTGGACGTGTGAAAGATTTACCTGGAGTACGTTATCATATTATCCGGGGGGCCAAGGACACTCTTGGCGTGGTGGATCGTAAGCGCGGTCGTTCAAAGTACGGGGCTAAGCGCCCTCGGGCGTAGGGGCTGGGGAGAGGAGTTGGTATGGGGCGGAAGCGACGGGTGTCGCGTCGGGTACCGCCGCCTGACGCGCGGTATAACAGTGTGGTGTTGGCGAAGTTTATTTGTCGAATGATGCTGGCGGGTAAGAAGGCAACTGCGGTGGGTATTATGTACGATTGTCTTGAACGTATTCAGCAAAAGACTGGTGAGGAGCCTCTTCCGGTATTCACAAAAGCGTTAGAGAACGTAAAGCCTGCAGTGGAGGTTAAATCGCGGCGGGTTGGTGGTTCTACCTATCAGGTGCCGATGGAAATTCGGGAAACGAGGCGTGAGGCTTTAGGTATGCGCTGGATTATCGGTGCAGCACGCAGGCGCAGCGGGCGTGGCATGTCGGAGCGACTTGCAGCAGAGATCCTTGATGCGTACCACAGCACGGGAACTGCCTTTAAACGTAAAGAGGATACGCACCGCATGGCAGAGGCCAATAAGGCTTTTTCGCACTATCGCTGGTAGATACGCGTCTCTTCCTGGGGCGTTTGTTGCAGGGGGTGTTTCTGCCCTCGTCCTTTCTCTTGATTTATCTGGACGTCGGTTTTGGGTGGCGTGTTCTTGTGCGCCTTATCAGCATAAACGGAGGGTCCATACGGTGGGGGGGCTGCTCTCGGATCCACATAATTTTGCGCGCGCGTGTGCCCTCTTTCGTGAATTTTCCGCAAAGGAAGAGCGCTCGGGGGTGGTTCGCGCAGAGCTCAAGTGCCCTGTTGACGTTCGTGATTCGTTCTTGCGTGCGTCTAGGGAGATAGATCCCCGCGCTGCGCATGGCCTTCAGCAAGAGGAAGTGCTCGGCGATGGGCGCGCCGCGCTGTGCAGTGCAGATTGCCTGTTGTTACAGGCATTTACGCACTTCCATAATACGGAACTTGCACGGTATCGGGCACGTTTGGCAGATATTGACGCGCGTATTGTGTATGAGCGCTTTTTGCGCGACTGGGAGTGTGCAGTCGCCTGTGCCCACTTCGGTATCCATAGGCGGAGTACGGTTTTTACCAGAGTGCACTCAGATGCCATACGGAATCTGGAGGAGCAACGAGCAGCGCTCGCGTTGGAAACACCTGAATCCTTTTTCGTTCTCCATGCTGCTCAATGGCTTGGGGAAGTTGAACGCGTCAGCTCGGGGGTGCTTGCGCAAACCCCCTCTGTTAGTGCTGCACTTGAGAGGATAGCGACAAGCCTTGCCCGCGGGGATGCGGTGCTACTCCGCGGGCATCTCGGCACGGGA
This sequence comes from Treponema paraluiscuniculi Cuniculi A, assembly GCF_000217655.1. Taxonomy (NCBI): domain Bacteria; kingdom Pseudomonadati; phylum Spirochaetota; class Spirochaetia; order Treponematales; family Treponemataceae; genus Treponema; species Treponema paraluiscuniculi. The sequence continues at coordinate 253,700 of NC_015714.1, forward strand.
AAGACTGAGCTCGCCGTGCTCGCCGCGGAGCGTTTTGCGCTTCATAAATTAATCACTGAAGATGTCCGTTGTGCGCTTAATGAGTGGTGCACTGCTGCAACCGGTGGCTCGTGTGCGGAGATTCGGGGCAGCGAGCGTGGCGTGTCGGATGCCTTACAAAGCTCCCAGGAAGCGCGTACGCAGTTTCAACGCCTTTTTTCTCAGCGCGCGGCATATTATGAACAGGCGCTACGTCTCGGTGACGAGCAGCTTTTGCAGCGCATCAAACCCCTATTTATTTCGGGGTCAAAGCACATCGACACAGAGGATCTGTTTCTTGAAAAGACGCTTGTGTTAAAAAACAGTCTGGAGGGAAAAACACCCGAACACTGTTACCAGGATGTGCATGCCTTTACCGAGCGTGGTTACGCATTTGATCCAATGCTGGATATCTATCTTGCAAAGTATGGCAATTTTGGCACTGAGGTACAAAAGATTGAGCGTGAGGTGCTGCGCGCAGTAAAAGAGGGACGACCTCTTGTTATCGATGAAATCAACGCAATTCCCATGCAGCATCTCATCGCACTCAATGATATTTTGCAAAAACGGGTAGGGGATTTCGCCTATATCCCCGGGGTAGGCCCGGTAAAAATAGCTGCAGGGTTTGGCGTAATTGCCACGGGGAACATCAGCAGTGGACTTGTTCATTACGAGGGCACTGGGGCGCTCAACCCCGCGTTTGCTTCGCGCTTTAACACGTTCGAATATGATTACCCTCCGCAGTCCACAGAAGGTCTTTATACGAATCAGGCGCATCCTGAGAAAAATGAACTTTTTCGCATCATTCTCGCGCGTCTTGCCTCTTCTGGAGGATCACTTTGCCTGCCGGATATTGATGGTTCATTGGACAAGCTGTTTAAACTTGCGCAATTGGCAAAGGTGACGCAGCAGGTATTTTCCGGCAAATGGAAAGATAGCACGGGGGGAAGTGAGACGCATGACGGTCTTGGGGATGTGGAGCCTGAGCTGCGTGAAGCGGTGCTTTCCATTCGTAATGTGATCCGTGTGCTTGATGAGTGGAATCGGGGCGAAGAGAAGGATGTGGATCAGGCGCTGTGGGACGGCTTTATCGGTGGTGTTTTGAATGCAGACGATCAAAATTATATTTTATCGCAAGCAGTCCGATTTGGTTTTTTTCAAGAAAAGGACGGGTGGAGTGTGCGGCCCAAGGGGATTGGGGCAGGTTTTACTTCTTACGAAGAGATCCGTACCCGTCCTTACGAATACACGCGTCTGCCGGATGGGGTAAAAACTCTCGCTGAGGTGGTGGCATTGCTCTTTGGACACGGACCTGCGTACGCCATGCATACACAGAATGCGGTACCGGATGTGGTAGATGCTGGTGCGATGTTGGTTCTGCACGATCGGATACACGAGTTGGTACGCGTGTGTGCAGCATTCAGACTTTTGCAGGAAAAATCATACGCACGTGAGTGTGCGGATCGGATTGCCCATCTGCAGTGTTCGTGTGACCAACTGGTGTCTGAGCACGCGCGATTGCGCAGTGAGGGAGGAACTCCGCGCGCACTGTGGGATGATCTTGCACGTGCAGAACAGACAAGTGACGCATTGATTCAGGAGCTGCTTCCCGAGTTTCGGCACTGCTTTCCCGACATCTGTGGAGATGAGTGCACGTACAGTGACGTGTTTTTTGAATTTGGAAAAAGCATCACCGCAGCGATTCCTTTGGCGGAAGATTCTGTCCTTATCGCAGGTGGCACAGATGATATACGGCTTTTATACCGGGTGCACGATCAATGGCTTGTTGCGGAATCCACGCATAAGAGCGTGAAAACGGATTGGCGTATTTGTGCGCTTATCTCTATGGGTGATGGAGAAGTAGTTGTCGTTACCGAAGGTGGTGAAACGATCGTGCTTTCTATTCAGGAACGATCGAAGAAGGCAAAGAGAAGAAGGGTTTCGTTTGAGGTAGTTGCGCGTGTTGAAGGCGTGTATGAGCGTGTGCTGTGTGTGGAAAAAGTAAATGCTCACCGAGTGGTGGTAGGTGATGAGACAGGTGCTCTCTTCATTTTAGAAAAGGGTGTACACGGATATGAGTATCGTGGGCCGATTCTTGGTTTAGGTGGGGGAATACGGGTAGTACGGGCTCTTAATACCGCGCAGCTTGTGGTGTTTAGTGGTTTTAGCGGTACACGCCTTTTACACAATGAAGAGTATTCTGACGCGATATATGGATTTGAAAATCCATACACTGAAGCGGTCGTGCTTTCTGAGGATCGAGTGGTAGTCTTTGGCGATGACGGGGAAAGTCGCGTGCTTCGGCACGAGCATGGCATGGCTGCGGGGGACTATGCGTATGGCGAATGGATTACAGGTTTCAAAAGTGTAGTGTTATGCGCGTTGGCGCTCTCTTCACGAATGGTGCTTGTTTTCGGCCGGGGTGGGGAGGCGCGTTTGCTGTCATTCGATGCCACGGGCACGGCGCAGTATTCTCGCTCATTTGGAAACACAACAGGAGCGGTCATTTCTGCATTCTTATTGCGGAGTGAACACCTGTCGGTATTCAACGTGTTTATTGCGGCAGAAAATGGTACGTGCAGGCTTTTGACGGTGCACGAATTTTGTGAACCTTCTATGTTTAAAGAGAGACTGAGTAAGATCATCGCGCCGCCGTTGCATGACAATGAATGAATGTGATGCGAAGCGTGCGCAAGAGAATTTTGCGCGTTTTTTTTCCGCTGAAGCACGGAATATCGCCACCTTTGCGGGGGATGCGCATTTTCGTTGTGTACCTATTTTACAAGCTGATCGGTTTGTATTTGTTCCGCAGGAGGGGATGGTAGGGGTTCCACTGCAGTGGTTTTTAAAAGACGACTTTGACGGAAAAGAAATATTGTGGAACCTTTTCCGGGAGCTTGTTTACTATCGAGAATTAAAGGCGGATTACGCGTATTACTGCAACCGTGTGTCTTTTTTTGAAGACGCTGCACAGGGGATGCGACGTCTTATGTATGAGGCAGTTTTTTCTCGCGAAGCGAGAGATGAAATACGTGTTCGCGCCTTTGTTCAGCATTACTGCCACACAGAAGTGGCATCACTGTTTTACCTTTTCGATGCGGTGTATGCCTTCCACTATGTGCGGAACAGAGCTCCGTACTACACAACTCCAGAAGGAAGTGCGCTGCTGGCTTCTCTGTATCAAAAAGAACGGGGTGTGTATTGGGAACATACGGAAACGGCATTGCACTTGCAGTTTGCATATGCGCTTGCAGAGCGCGTGCTGTTCCATGATATGCCAAAGGGTTGCAATCGCGCATGCATCGCACGGGATCCTGTAGTACAGGAGGTGCTACGCACTTTAGTGCTTGGTACTGAGATGAGTAATTTTATTCACTCAGAATTTTTCCCCCTTTCTGGCGAGGTAGTCCCAACCAAGCACCGGGACCGTATTGTCTCTGTGTTTCTCTTAGAGCATTTTGTGCGGCTTTGGCATCTGAGTGTGGCAAATATCACATTCGAGTTAAAGAATATAACGGACAGAAGTTATGATCCTTTCAGAAACGAGCGTGCCTTCGAATACACTAAAAGTAATTTGCACGCTGTGCACTCAAGGGACGGGCAGCAAGAGCTGAAAAAAAGAGAAGATGTTTTTGAGTCTTGTACCACTCAGTTTGACGAGCGCTTCTCTATTTCTCCGAAGGAACGCAAAGAGTTTGCGCGGTTGCTGCGTACAACGCATCGTTTGCGTATCGATATGCGCGCGTTTTGGAAATCACTTATTGGAAAGTCAGTCCAGTGGATAGACTGTTACGAGGGGAAGTGCCCGAAGGGGAGGTTAAACGTAGGCGATTTTGTTTCAGTTTTTCCTGATTTTCAAGAATTTCGGGGTAGGGATCAGAGGTACAAGCTGCGCGTGTATGATCGTGTGTATGAAGTGCGTGCGTGTACGCTACGTCCGGCACAGATAGAAGTTTCATTCGTTGTTGATAACTCGGGTTCTATGAATAAAGAAAAGATTGCGAGTGCAAGGGAAGCGCTTGCGGTAAGTATGCTTTCGTTGAAAGATTTTGGAGAGTACTCAGATATGCTCGCAGCAGGTAGGCGTGAGAGAACAACTATTCATTCTGAGGTGTATTACTTTGGGAGCAGTTTTATAAAAGTGAAGTCATTTGGAAAGAGTAAATCGAAAGACTTCAATAGCGCGCAGCTTATCAAAGCATCGGTGAACTTAGATGGACGATTCGGAGGGACGAATGATGCAGAGGTGTTAAAACACATTCTTGCAGACGTGGAACGCAGGCGTGCACGTGTGTCGTCTGATACATCTTTTGTTAAGGTTGTGTTGGTAATTACTGACGGATGCTCCTCATACCCTCATGAGAGTCGACGAACGATAGAGGAACTACGTCGGCGTGGAGTGATGATTTTTGGGTTCCAAATTGGATTGATGAGTCCGGAAGAAACCGCGCTTTTCCATGATGTATGGAATAGCACTGAGGAGTTAGGACTATTGTTAGGGGAGCGGTTGGAATATCTACCGCGTGAGCTTTTGCGTACTTTGCGTGTCGTTCTCAGTAAAGTGCACCGGTTGTCATCTGGTGAGAGATTGCATGCGCAAAGGGTATGGTAGTGTGGTGCGTGGACGTATGTGCTTATTGTGAGTAGGGAGAGGGGACAGGTGTGCATTGGTACTTTGACAGGGTATCTCGAGCGAGGGGCATTATGAAGTTTTTGCGTTCGTGTTTGATAGGTGGTGTTTTCTTTTTTGCACTGTGTCTTTCTGCTGATGAAGCGTTTGTGTCTGCGATGAAGCTTGCGCGTACGTTGAATGTGTCGGTTAGTTGGAATCCGCTTTCGCAAACAATTTTATTTTCCAAAGGTGAGCGACGAGTACAATGTCGGGTTGGGCAAGTGCTTGCACTATTGGATGGTAGTGAGGTGCTGATGATTGAGCCGCCGGTGGTAAAGGACGCGGTGGTGTATGTAAGTGGAGGGTTTGCAGAGCGGCTAAGGAAAGTATTTGGGTATTCTTCTCATCAACCTGAGCATCGTGTGGGTGCGGTGCTCATAGACCCAGGACATGGAGGAAAGGATTGGGGGACGAAGGGCTCGTACCGTGAGCAGGGTAAAACGGTGGTGGTGAAAGAAAAAGACATTGCGTTGCGTGCATCTCAAAATATCTATGACTTACTTACGGCGCGCTATCCGGATCGTAAAATCATTATGACGCGGAAAGGGGATTCATATCTTACGCTTGAGGAGCGTGTGGCGATGGCAAATGGGGTAAAGCTAGGGAAGTACGAAGCGATCCTGTACGTGTCGGTGCATGCGAATTTTTCATGGAATACAAAGGCTTCTGGGTTTGAGGTGTGGTACTTGCCGCCTGAATATCGCAGGTCAATTCTTGATAAAAATGCGGCGTCCAAAGAGGTGCTCCCGATCTTGAACTCGATGCTTGAAGAGGAATTCACAATGGAAAGTATTATGATTGCGCGCAGTATCGCTGACGGAATGCAAGCAAGCGTCGGTGCACAAAGTAAAAATCGTGGAGTGAAAGAGGAGGCCTGGTTTGTAGTACGGAACGCGAAGATGCCAAGTGTTTTGGTGGAATTAGGCTTTGTGAGTAATCCGGTAGAGGCGCGGTTGCTCAACGATGCGGACTACTTGAAAAGGTGCGCGCAGGGAATCTACAATGGGCTTGTTTCTTTTATCACGTATTTTGAAGGTTCGGGGGGATTTACCGGACCCTTATGATAGGGGATGGGGCAGCATTGTACGGTGTAGTGAGGGCGGTGTGTTGGACTCTCTTGCTAATGATTGGTGTGGCACTTGCGGCGCAGCAATTGGCGGGGGAGCGGTGTATTCGGTATGTGCTTTTCTTTGAGCGGATGCGTGATGGGGCAGTGGTGTGTGAGCCGCGCTATGTGCGTGGGCACACGCAAGGGGGTGCTGTGCGCGAGGTAGTGCGCGAATTGTTGTTAGGGCCGCAGCATCATGGTTACGCACGGTTGGTGGATCCAACGGTGAGACCGCTGAGTTGTTTTTCTCGTGGCGATACGTTGTATATAGATTTGCCTGTGGGGGTGCTGTCACCGAAGTATCAGACGTGTAGTCTGCACCGTGCGTATGAGCTTTTTGAGCGATCGGTTGTGTTGAACTGTGCGCCGGTAAAGCGGGTGTGTTTTTATGTCGGGGGACGCGCGGGGTTTGAAAGTGATGGGTAGATGCAGGGGTGTTGACAAAATAGGCGGTGAGCGTATACTCGAAGGGCGGTTATCTTATTGTGCGAAAGGAGCGTTTGAATGAAGAAAGCGGTTGTGTTGAGCGCGGTGGCGCTGCTCTCGGGGGTGTGCGCGGTTGCTGATGAGTCAGTGCTCATCGACTTCGCAAAGCTGAATGCTGATATCATGGCGGATAAGAGTGGAGGTATGACGCATAATCGGCGTACCGTTCTGGACTATGCTTCTCTGGCGGGTGCCTCGTACACTGACGAGCAGAAGGCATTGATGAGATCTTCTCTTGCGGTTGCACAGTGGGAGGTTGTGCTGAATTCTTCCGCGCGCAATCCTGTCGCCCATGCTGCCTCTCGCGTTATTGAGGCTCCGGTAAGTGAGGGAGCGAAGAGTTTTGCTGGTGAGCGTGTCCTTGGTGTGCGCGTGTTGTTCCCCACGTGGGACAGTAACGCAAACGCAATGATAAAGCCGGCGTTCGTAATTCCTGCGTACGAGGTGATGGCTCAGGTGGACGATCAGGGTAATGTGCAGGCCCCCACAGAGGAGGAGAAGGCTTCTGGAAAGGGGCGTTTTGAAGATGGGTACGGAGTGGTAAAGAATGTGGGTGTTCTTAAGTCCATCGCGGTGAACACTTACGGGATGAATTATCCTCATGGTTTGTACGTGATGATGCGGGATCAGGGTGGTGAGGTGCATCGCTACTTCATGGGGTATCTCCTGTTCGACTCCTGGAAGGAGTTGGTGTGGAACAATCCTTCGTATATCTCTGATGTTCGGTCGCGGGAGGTGCGCTTGTATCCCGTGTATCCCACGTCGACGCCCCACGTCGTGTTTGAAGGCTTTGTGGTTACTAGGGACGCGGCTCATGCCGGAGGGGACTATGTTGGTTATTTCAAGGACGTCAAGATTATCTATGATAAGGCGGTGCTGAGTACGGTGCGCGATTTTGCGGACGAGGACCTGTGGGGTATCCAGGCGCAGCGTGAGGCTGAGCGTAAGAGAGTTGAGGTTGCGCGTTTCGGGCAGCAGCAGGTGCTGCGTTATATAGAGCAAGAGAAGCTTGCTACAGAGGTTGGTTTTACACCCTCTGGGGGTGCTCAGCGGCAGGAGGGGCAGCAGTAGTGCAGTAGTCTTCCTAGGGAGAGGGGACAGTGGGGTTCTAGGCACGGGGCGTGTCTTTTCCCTCTCTTCTTTTCTTGGGTTTTAGCGGTGTTTTGGCGTTCGGGGAGGTCGGATGGGTAGGAGTGTATCCGCCAGGAAGAGGCATGATCAGAGTGAGGTGCGTAGGGTGCGTGGTAGGATGGCTAGGTCTGCGGCGCGTACTTGTGCGCGGAGGTATTTGGCTGCTGTTACATCCGGGGATAGGGAGAGTTCTCTGCTTCTACTTAGGAGCCTGGTGAAGCGGCTCGACACCGCTGCCCGGAAAGGTGTTTTCGCTAGAAAGGCTGTGGCTCGCCAGAAGTCCCGAATGTGTAGACTGTACAACGGTGTGTTCTCTTCACCCGAGGTGGTGCGCGTTTGAAGCGGCTGTTTGCCCGAGTGTGTTTCTTGTCGTGAAGAGAGTTAGGAGAACGCGGTCTTTCGTTGTCGATGCGCTTTGTGACGAGGTGGATTTGAGCCGTCGCCATGTCGCGAGGATTGTTGATAACTTTGTCTCTGTGGTAACCGCTGCATTGGAACGGGGGGAGACAGTCGAGCTGAGGGATTTTGGGGTGTTTGAGTCTCGCGTGCGTAAGGCTTCCGTCGGGAGGAGCATAAAGACAGGGGAGGTGGTCTCTATTCCGAGTCATTGTGTGGTAGTGTTCCGCCCTAGCAAGCGTTTGAGGAGTGCGGTGCGGGGATGTCGTTCGGGGGAGGTTGGTGCGGATTGAGGAATGGTGTCGTTCCCGTCTGGGCGAGTTTTTGTTGTTTGTTCTGGCGGTTTCCCTGTTCGCGCTCTCTCACCCTAACCCTCTGCTTCCCAGAGGGTGTGCTCTCCTAGCGTATGGGGCGCTTGCTCCTCTCTTCCTTTTGGTAAGGTGGGCCTCGGGTTTTGCGGTTGTGTTCTGGGGGGGCGCGTACGGCGCGTTCAGCTACGGTGCGTTTTCTTATTGGCTTTTTGTATTTCATCCGGTGGCGTTGTGCGTAGTTGCCGGCTTCTCTGCGCTTTTTCTTGCGGCGCTGTGTCTTGCGCTGAAGGCTGGTGGTGCATTTTGGCAGCGGCGGGCGCTTCTCGTGCAGTGTCTTGTGTGGCTTGGGTATGAGTACGCGAAGACGCTTGGTTTTCTTGGTTTCCCTTATGGGGTTATGGGTTATTCGCAATGGCGTGTACTGCCGCTTATCCAAGTTGCATCGGTCTTCGGTGTGTGGGCTGTTTCTGCATTGGTGGTTTTTCCTTCAGCGTGGCTCGCATCTGTCCTGGGGCAGTGGGTTGAGGAAAGTGAAAGGGATGCTCGAGCGTTTTTGTCTGCCGCGTATAGCCACTGGGTTTCGGCGCTGGTGTGGGTTGGTCTGTGTGGGTTTTGTGTATGCGCGGCCAAGGCGGGATGGTGGCCGGATTGCACAGCTCACACGCGGGCAAAGGTTGCGCTCGTTCAGCCTAATAGTGATCCGCGACGCGGCGGTATCGAGTCATATCGGGCGGATTTTAGCACACTGACGTATCTTTCTGATTGGGCGCTTGAGCGGTATCCAGATGTTGATTTGGTGGTGTGGCCGGAGACGGCTTTTGTTCCTCGCATCGACTGGCACTATCGCTACCGGCACGAACAGCAGTCATTTCAGTTAGTATGCGATTTGCTGGACTACGTGAACGCCAAGAACTGCCCGTTCGTTATCGGTAGTGACGACGCATATAAGAGGCGCACGAAGGAGGGGGATTGGGAACGTGTTGATTACAATGCGGCGCTTCTTTTCATTCCTGGGGTGAACGTGCTTCCGCCGAGTCCGCAGCGGTACCATAAGATAAAGCTTGTTCCCTTTACGGAGTACTTTCCGTACAAGCGGGTATTTCCCTGGTTTTACAACTTCTTGGAAAAGCAGGATGCGCGCTTTTGGGCCCAGGGGAGTGAATTCGTTGTGTTTGAGGCACGAGGGTTAAAGTTTTCTGTCCCGATTTGTTTCGAGGATGCGTTTGGGTACATCACGCGTGAGTTCTGTGCGCGTGGTGCCTCTTTGCTCGTCAATATTTCTAACGACAGTTGGGCAAAGAGTCTTTCCTGTCAGTATCAGCACCTGAGTATGGCGGTGTTTCGTGCAATCGAAAACAGGAGGGCACTGGTGCGTGCGAGCACGTCTGGCCAGACGGTTGCAATTGCGCCTGACGGGCGTATACTCGATGAACTACAGCCCTTTGCCCCGGGAGTTTTGGTGGCGGACGTTCCGATTGTCACATGCGCATGCGGAGGCTACCGGTATTGGGGGGACGCGTTGGGAGTCTTTTTTTGTGTGGCGTCCCTTTTTATATTGATTGCTGGTGGTGCGCGCCATATGCTGAGATGCAGGAGGGGCGGGTGGCGTTGAAACGGGTTAGCGAAGGGCATGGCAAGACTGTTCTGGGTGCGAAGACGGTGTTCGACGGGGTATTGCGATTCAAAGGTAACCTGCACATTAGGGGAAAGTTCTCCGGTGCTATCGATGCGCAGGGCTGTTTGACCATTGCGCCGGGTGCGGTGTGTGCAGTTCAGTACGCGCGTGCTGTTTCTATTTTTGTTGAGGGGGAAGTGAGAGGGAATCTGACGGTGGTTGATCGTGTGGAGATGAGGGATGGAAGCCGAGTGTTTGGGGATGTCACTGCTTCTAGAATTAAAATCTGTGATGGAGTTACGTTTGAGGGGTCTGTTTGCATGACTCGGGAAGGGAATGTTTCGAAGCGGGATCTATTTTCTGTCCAGTCTGAGCAATTGAAGGAGCATCTGCGTCGTTAGCGTAGATATGGTTGGGTCTTGACTGAATGCCTAAAAGAGGCGCACAGTTCCTGTGTACACCACGTGAAGTTAAGGGTGTCGTCTTCTGTTCTCCTGGTGTTCTAGTCTTTAGCCAATTTAGGTGAGAGTGTTCTTGGGCGTGTACTCGTTGGACGTCGGTTTTTCTTTCCAGGGTTGTAGCGTGCACGGTGCTGCGTGCTATTCAAACCGGTGTCGGTAATCTCGGTGTGTAAGTTATGAAAGATTCTGTTGGTACCGTCGTCGGACAAGGAGAGTTGGGTTTGGAAGAGGGAATCGTGGGGAATCAGATTGTGTCTGAGGATAGTGCCGCTGACGTGGGGGAATGCGATGCCTACGGCGGGAGGAAGAAGCTCGTCATCCGCTCTCGCTCACGGAGACGAGTGGTGACGTCAAAAGCGCTGGAGGTGGAAAAACGTCCGCGAAGAGCCCTACGCTTTAAGCAAAATTTCTGCCCAGAAGATGCGGAAACAAGTGAGTCTTCCGCCGACATTAAGGGTAGGGCGCGTTTGCTGATTGATGATTTAACTGAGATGGGGATGCATGCCCTGCGTGATTTTGCAGTACAGCGGGGTATCTCTCAAGAAGACGTGGTTGTCATGAAAAAGTCAGATATCGTCTTTCACATTCTTAAAAATCACACTGAGAATGGTGGCGTTATCTTTGCTTCTGGCTCGCTGGAGATATTGCCTGACGGTTATGGTTTTTTGCGTTCACCTCAGAACAGTTATTTGCCCGGTTCCGATGACATCTACGTCTCTCCAAGTCAGATTCGCCTGTTTAATCTGAAAACGGGCGACACCATCTATGGGCAGATTCGCTCCCCTAAGGAGGGAGAGCGTTTCTTTGCAATGCTCCGCGTGGAAACGGTAAACTTCGAAGAAGTAGCAAAGGTACAGGACCGTGTCCCTTTCGACAGTCTTACCCCTTTGTACCCGCGGGAAAAGCTGAATTTAGAAACAAGGACGGAAGATATCTCAACGCGTGTCATGAACTTGTTCTGTCCGATCGGAAAGGGGCAGCGTGCGCTGATTGTAGCGCCGCCACGTACGGGAAAGACGATTCTCATGCAGAAAATTGCAAATGCCATCACGCAAAATCATCCTGAAGTTTATCTTATCGTGCTGCTCATCGATGAGCGTCCTGAAGAGGTAACCGACATGGAGCGTACGGTTGATGCTGAAGTTATTTCTTCTACGTTCGATGAACAGGCTACTCGCCATGTACAGATTGCAGAGATAGTGCTTGAGCGCGCAAAGCGATTGGTAGAGCACCGGAAGGACGTGGTGATTTTGCTTGACTCGATTACGCGTCTGGCGCGTGCCTATAACCAAACGATGCCAACTTCAGGTAAAGTGTTGTCGGGGGGAGTGGATTCAAATGCTCTGCACAAACCGAAACGCTTCTTTGGTGCAGCTCGCAATGTGGAGGAAGGAGGAAGTCTGACAATCATTGCCACTGCGCTTATTGAAACAGGCAGTAGGATGGATGAGGTTATTTTTGAGGAGTTTAAAGGTACGGGGAATATGGAGATAAATCTCGATCGTCGCCTTTCGGATCGGCGCCTATTTCCCGCGGTGAGTATTAAAAAGTCTGGTACGCGTAAGGAAGAGTTGCTCCTGACGGAGGAAGAAATGCAGCGTATTTGGGTGTTGCGTAAGGTAATCAATCCTATGGACGATGCAGAAATTGTGGAATTGTTAATTGATAAGATGCGTAAAACAAAGAACAACGAGGCGTTTTTGAGGTCTATGAATACGGGTGCGTTCTCCTCCTGAGTAAGGAGACTGGAACGTGTGTCGGTTACACCCGGCGTGTACGAGCCTTCTGTAAGAGGGCGGGTGTAACCTTTTTAAGGGCGCGGCGCGCTGTAGAATGGGAAAAGGAGCGATTTAGATGAAAAAGGGACTGCATCCTCGGTACGAGGAGACGAAGGTGGTGTGTGCGTGTGGTAACGTCATCGTGACTGCTTCTACCGTGAAGGACTTGCGGGTAGAGATTTGTTCTGCGTGCCATCCGTTTTTTACCGGTAAACAGAAACTGGTAGATTCAGCAGGACGTATTGACAGGTTCAATAGGCGATACAAAATTCGAGGCTAGGAGTACACCTGTGGTGTACCATTGCGTCTTTTCCCTAGGTGAGTATGAGGCTTTCTGACTTTTATACTGCGCTGAGACTGGCGTTGGTTCTCCCTTTCTTTGCACTCTATCATATGCCACGTTGGGTTGTTATGTACTTTCCTGCTGCCAATGTGGGGCGTGTGGTGTCTATCGCGTCGGTGCTGCTTTTTCTTTTCATTGCGTGCACTGATTTCCTCGACGGTTATTACGCGCGCAAGTCAGGAAAGTATTCTAGTTTTGGGAAGGTTTTCGATCCCTTTGCTGATGTGATAGCGAATGTAGCTGTCATGCTTTGCCTCGTGGCAGATAACTTCATGCCGGTTTTTCTTTTTCTGTGTATTTTGTATCGGGAATTTGGAATGATGTTCCTGAGAATGCTTGCGTGTGGCGAAGGTCACGTAGTTGGTGCCCAGAGAATGGGAAAGCTGAAAACAGCCTCGTATATGGGTGCGATCCTTTTTTCGCTTCTTTTGAAAGCATTGTACGCCTTTGAATTGGCTGGCGCGGATTGGTATGAGCGCATGCGTGCGGTTGGCCGCCTGGTGTACGTGGTGCCAGTGGTATTGGCTCTTGCTTCTTTTTTTTCTTACTTGAAGACTTTTTTCCCCATTCTCAAGCGCGTGTGTGGGCGTACCCGTTACCCTGTATGCAAGACATGTCGTGAATGGGATTAAAACTGAAGGTAGGATCAGCGCTCAGTGGAGATATGCGGCGTGCTACTATGCACGGTGACGATCTGTGCATTCTATAACAGGGGAGGAGAGAAGTTTATGCGGGGAACATATTGTGTGACGCTTTGGGGGGGGGTGTTTGCGGCATTGGTTGCAGGCTGTGCGTCCGAACGTATGATAGTTGCGTATCGGGGCGCTGCAGGATATGTGCCCGAGCACACCTTTGCCTCGAAAGTTCTTGCTTTTGCACAAGGAGCAGATTACCTGCAGCAGGATGTCGTGCTTTCAAAGGATAATCAGCTTATCGTAGCGCAAAGCCATATTCTGGATAATATGACTGACGTGGCAGAAAAATTTCCACACCGGCAGCGTGCGGATGGGCATTTCTATGTCATAGATTTTACGGTAGAAGAACTTTCCCTCCTCCGTGCAACCAATAGTTTCTATACGCGCGGTAAGCGACATACGCCGGTGTATGGCCAGCGCTTTCCTCTTTGGAAGCCTGGTTTTAGGCTGCACACTTTTGAAGAGGAGTTGCAGTTTATCCGTGGGTTGGAGCAGACAACCGGGAAAAAGATTGGAATTTACTCTGAAATAAAGGTGCCGTGGTTTCATCATCAGGAAGGAAAAGACATCGCAGCGCTTACCCTCGCTCTGTTGAAAAAATACGGTTACCAGAGTCGATCGGATCTAGTGTATGTGCAAACGTATGATTTTAACGAGCTGAAGCGTATCAAACGAGAACTTTTACCAAAGTACGAAATGAACGTGAAGCTGATTCAGCGTGTTGCTTACACAGATCAACGTGAGACACAGGAGAAGGACTCGCGTGGGAAATGGATAAACTACAATTACAATTGGATGTTTGAGCCCGGTGGTATGCAGAAAATAGCAAAATATGCAGACGGCGTGGGTCCTGACTGGAGGATGCTCATAGAGAATGAATGGTCGAAGGTGGGCGCTGTTCGCCTGAGTCCGATGGTTTCTGCAATCCAAGATGCGAAATTGGAATGTCATGTGCACACGGTACGGAAAGAAACACTGCCTAGCTACGCGCGTACCATGGACGAGATGTTTTCCATTTTGTTCAAACAGACCGGCGCAAACGTGGTGCTCACGGATTTTCCTGATCTTGGGGTAAAGTTTCTGGGCAAACCCGCCCGCTATTGACCGGCCTTCTGTGTAGTCCAGGCGATGTAAGTGTTCAGTGTCGCCTGGTACCGGTGGAGTTCGTTCTCAGTAGGTGTCGTTCATCTCCATGAAGCGAGCACGCACCGCCTCGAGACGTGCGAGCTCGCGCGATATGGTACGCGCATAGTTGAGCGTGCCGCGCGCGATGCGTTCTCGCTCGTCTTCCCAAGCAGGCAACTCGGTGAGGAACAGAAAACGAAACTGATCGGCGTTTGCGCGCTCGGCCCAGAGCGCCGCTTCGTGCCAGTATTGCCGTGCAGTGTGGTAGCACCGCTCGGCGGTAGCGAGGCTTTCGATATTTTCTTCTCTCCATGGTGCGTTGAAAAAGAGGGCTTCCCTTTTGTCAAATTTTTCGCCAAGACGCAAATGCTGCTCCGTCAGCTTGAGGTTTAAGTGCATCATGAAGAGTGCGCGGTATCTTTCCCAGCTTTTTTTATCGCGAATAGGCGCAAGTGCATAAAGGGGATTGGCGAAGTCGGCGTGAACAGCGCGCTCAAGCCAATGAATATTTTCAATAACTTCGTCCGGATACTGGTGCAGGTGCGTATGGTACAGACGGTAAAATTGCTCTTTAAATTGCACAAGATAGGCATGTGCCGGGTCGCCGCACAGCGCACAGACAGTGGTGAGAAGAGTAAAAACGGCGGAACGAAAGCTACGCGCACCCACGTGCGTCACTGTTTCGGTTGATTGTGTGCGTATCCTTAATGAATTGCAGTGCCATCCTTTCCGATGAAATGGACCTAAAGAGAGCACGCTGCTCCCGGCAGAGGTGGGAAGGACGGTGTGTGCGCTTGCTAAGAGTATGCCGTATGATTTTCCCCATGAGGTGGCATGTATCTTGTCTTCATTGGGGTTCTGTGTGAGAATGGACCGCTATTTTGTCCGGATTGTGCGTGCAGTCTGGAGGAGGAGACGATGATGAGGAAGTTTAGTACGGGCCTGTTGCTGTGGATTGCGTTTATCTCGGGTGTTACGTCCTGCAAGTCTGCGCCTCCGGCGGAGGAGCTCGTGGAAGTTGCGCCGCCTGTGGAGGAGCAGGAAGAAGAGCCCATGACGCCCGTCCCCGAGGAGCCTATGGCAGTCGCTCCGCAAGAGGTGTCTCGTGCTGAGTACGTGGTCAAAAACGAAGACACCCTTTCTCAAATTGCTAAAAAGTTTTACGGCTCGCGCATCCGCGGATACTATTTCCCCATTATTATGGCCTGCAGTGAGGGCGTGGTGACGCATCCAGACCGCATTAGGCCAGGTATGAAGTTGGTTATTCCGAACTTTGACGAGTTTATGGCTGATCCGGATCATGTCCGCAAGGGGCTTGAGGCATTCGCCCAGGTAGAGCGTATCTATCGTTCTGAGGGTAAGATGAAGCTAGCTGAGTTTATGAACAAACTCGGGGAAAAAATCGGCAAGACCGAGCCTCGGGACATGCCGCGCTAGGAGTCACTGCGCGCCAGTTTGCTCAAATCCGCGCCGGGGTGGCAGCTGGCGGGCAGCCAGGCACACAGGGCTCGCTCGTCCTCCCAAAAGGGGCCTGCGGCCGTCTCCCTTCCCGACGGCTGACTGCTTCTTAGGGTTGGGGCTCGGCGTGTCCTTCCGGCGCGAAGTAGAGTACCACTGGGCTTACGCTCCTACGGAGCACTGTCGCATCCTTCAGGTGGGTGGAGTCTATGTGTTCGAGCTTTAGCCCCCCGGGGGTGCGTAAGTACAGGAAGTGCACCCATTCCTGCGCGCTGTCAAAGTCGAAGGACAGCACCCCTTCATACTCGCTTTTCAGCGATTGATCTATGAAGCACCGCAGTGCTACACGCCCCGTGCTCCCTGCCCCTGCGGGGATAAGCGCCGGGGACAGCGCGCGCGCCCCTGTCCAGGTGAAGACGTTGCGTTCTGTAAAAGACAGCGTCCCATATATCTCAGAGTGAAGGCGCAGCCCTGGTGTGCAGACGTGTTCCAAAAGCGCACTGCGCCGCAGCTGCTCTTCTGCGATAATCTCTTCAGGCGTTTTCTCCAGGGTGACGAAGCGTTCTATGCGCAGGCGCCCAGCTTCGTCAGTGAACTGCGCGGCAAGGGTGTGCGCGTCCCGAACATAGATGCTCAGAGAGGATCCGTCAAAGAGGTACCCGTTGGATCCCGTTTTTACCAGACGGGAGTAGGGAAAGGCGTAGTGCGCATCGGGCAATTCAATGCGTGCGAGGCCTTTTTTCTCACCGACAAATAAACCCCAGCCGCTTGCCATTTTTTCTAAGTCGATGCGGCGCTGTTCAACCATGGTGCGGTAGTATTCAGGATACCACGCAGAGTTGAGTACGTGCTGAAGGTCGCGATCACGTGCGAGGTCGTCCGTTTCTCGTACTGTAGGACGCGACTCGCGCTCATCAAAGAGGGATAGACCGTGAGAAAAACACCATCCGGTGGTACCGTCTTCGGTCATGACCTTGAACCAATCCCCTTCGAGGCGATTTTCACCGCGGTAGACGGCCTTCCCTGTACCCTTCCACAATAGCTTGACCGCCTGTCCCTCGCGGAGGCGATAAACTTGGGGGGCAGTGTTCTCAGGCCCTTCTCGCAGGGGCAGACCGTCGAGCACAGAGGCGGCATAGCTGTAACGGTACTCGCGAAGGCGCTCAGCGTACTGAAGCGCCTCTTTCTTTGTCCTGCATAATTTTAGCTGCCAGAAAGGCAGCTCTACCTTTTTCTTCTGGATTTCCACAATATACACTCGGGAGACGTTTGAGCGCACGTACACCGGCAGGATGTCCCCTGTACTCAGTCCCAGATCTGGGAGGGACCACTGGAGGACGCCGTAACCAACCGTGTTGGTGCAGGAAAACAGCAGAAGCAGAAAGGGCACCAGCGGGCCGAGCGCACAGAAGCGCCTCCAGATAGAGTGAACTTGCACATACCGATAGTAGCACGCCCACCTTTCCTGGAAAAGGCATGCGAACGATCTCTGCAGGTGTGCGCGCAGGAGCGTGTGACGTGAATTCTGGAAAAAGACTTAAGTGCATGACCGTTCTATCGAAAATGTACCGTGGGAGCCGCGCTTTTTCTCGGTGTCGCGTGGAAGACGGAGGCAGACGTGCCAAAAGCCATTCAGTATAAGGCCAATTCGGTTATCTATTTTTCAGGCGATCTTGACGATCGTGTCATGCTCCTGAATAAGGGGCACGTGGCGCTTACCTTTGCGGATGTCGAAACAGGGTCGCAGGTGACTGAGTACATTAAAACTGGTGAGTTCTTTGGGGTTAAGTCTGCGCTCGGTAATTTTCCTCGTGAAGAGAATGCGATCACCTTGGTGGATTCGATTGTGTATGCGTTTGGGAGTCAGGAGTTTGAAGCTTTTGCTCAAACGAACATTCGCATTGTTATGAAGATGCTCAAGGTGTTCTCTCGCCAACTGCGGAGCGTGCATCGGCAGCTTGAGTCGCTCCTTGACTCTCAGGAGGAGACAAATAACGAGGAGGGTTTGTACACCGTTGCCCATGCCTTTCACGCCTCTGAGCATTACCTTGCTGCAAGTCAGGTGGCGCAGCGTTACCGGGAACTGTATCCGGACGGAAAGCATCGGAACGATATTGCGTCGATGCTTGAGAGCGCCGACGGTACAGTCGGGCGCGGCTTTGAGGAGGCGGGTGCGCAAGGTTCGGATGCGGGTTTTGAGGTGCCTTCTGCTTTTGCTGAGTCAGCTGTCGATTCTGAAGTGGGGGATCTGCGTGCCGCAGAGCTTCTTGAGCGACAGGGAAAGTGGGGTGAAGCCTATGAGCATTACCGGTTAGGGTGCGCGTCGAACGGGGGAGTGGGCGCGGAGGCCGCATATCTGGGTGCGGGGCGGTGTCTTTTTGAGCAGAGGGAGTTTGTGCGGAGCATTCAGACGTTCACTGAGTGCATTACCCGCAATCCGAAGTCTACGCGTCTTGCGGAGGTGCTGATGTATCTGGGACAGTGCTATCAGGGCATGGGGAGGCCGGATAAGGCGATTTCTTTTTACGACAAGGCGCTTTCTACCGCTCCTGAGTCTTTAGTTCCGCGCATAAAAGAGCTCCAGCGTTCCTGTGAGGAGGCGTCGCATGGCTGATGCCTTTGCCTCGTTTACGCGCTTTGCCAAAAAGTTTCAGCGGGGTTCTGTTATCTTCGCAGAGTTTGATGTGGGGGAGAGTTTCTACCTCGTGCAGAGCGGGCGGGTGCGTCTAATTAAAATTATCAACGGAAAGGAGCGCTACTTGGATGTGTTGCAACCGGGGGAGATTTTTGGAGAGATGTCTATTCTCGACAACTCACCGCGTTCGGCGTCTGCGGTTGCGTACGACGATGTTGTGGCGCTGGAGTTCAATCGGGAGAATTTCGAAGTGCTCATGATGGGTAATCCTGCTATTGCAATGCGGCTTTTGAAAACGTTTGTGCGGCGTATTTACACCCAGAAGCGGCGTTTTATGATTTTAACGATTCAAGATAGTACTGCGCGTGTGGGGGATGTTTTCTTGATGTTGGATGAAACGCAACCGCACGTAGATCGCAGCAGCGACGCGCGTTCTTTTGATATCAGCATCGAAGAGATAGCCCGGTGGGCTGGTCTTTCTGACAGGGAGGTACAGGACGCGCTGCGCAGGCTTTCTGATCAGCGGAAGGTTGAGTGTCAAGAGCGCCGGATAGTAGTTAAAAATATGACGGATTTGAACCGCTACGTGACCATGCGCCGGGGTAAGGGTGATGGTTTGCCCTTAGGCTGAACCGTTGTAGCGGAGTGCCCATTCGTTTTCGCTGTCTGCTGGGGGACGCTCTTTTTCCCTGGGGTATACCGTGCACGTACGCACAAAGGCGCTGCGCGGGCTTTGCGTGCGCGCTGGTTCTGTACAGTGTAGGAGCTGTGTGAGCGCCCATTATTGATTATTCGTGTGGAAAGGCCGATACTCGGCGGCGATGGGTGCGCTTTTTGCGACAATATTCGCCCTTGTTGGGGTATGGTGCGGCGTGTGGAGGGGGGAGGGGAATGCTGCGGGTGTGCTGTATGCAAAGGAAGCGCAGCTGCTGCTCGGGGGTGCACAGGGGTGGCAGTCGCTTACACGGGTAGAAAACCTGCGTACACGCGTGGGGCGAGCGGGCCATCCGGCGCTTGAACTTTCTTCTGCTGCGCGTACCCGTAGTGTTCGGGGTGACTTGTATCTTAGTTTTGATGATCCGTTGGTCAGCGATTTGTACGGTCGTTATCGTGTGCAGTCCTCCTCTGCGCAGCATGTGGGCGAAGAGCGTGCGCATCGCGGAGCGGGGGCGGCGTTGTTTCGCACGATGCACCGCTCCGTGCCGTCTGCATATGGAGGGGCCGCGGGGGGAGATGGTGCAGAAGGGGTAGTGCTACAGCCAAATCCGGGCGCTCTTTTTTATGGGTCGCAGGCCTTGTCTTCGTTCTCCATTGAGTTTTGGCTGTATCCTGCGGTAAGTGAGAACGGGGCGGTGTTGTTCCGGTGGCGTTCTTCTCTTTCTGATCGCGGACGTTCTTTTTATCAGCATATTGTAGCGCACATTTTACAGCACCGGCTTGAGTGGCGCGCGGAGGGGTTGTGGAATGACGTGCGCGGACAGGCAGTCTCTTTGCGTCTCCGTTCGCGTACGCACGTGCTGCCAGAGCGGTGGAGCCACCATATGCTCACGTACGACGAAACGCGCGGTGTGCTTGAGTATCGCATGAATGGGCGTACAGAATGTCTTGAGTACCTCACGGATTCGCAGGATGAAACTGGCCAGGTGTGGCATGCACGTTTAGGCGCTGCAGCCGCAGTACATATCGGGGAGCGCTACTCTGGTCTGATCGATGAGGTGGTGATTACTGAAGAATTTGTTCCGCCGTCTGAAGCAGGAGAGGTGCTGCGCCGTTTTAACCGTCTTGCGCGTTTTGACCAGGCAGGTGGCCGCTTTGAGTCGGAGATCACGGATGCAGGAGGACTGCAGGCGGTGGTCCGGCGTGTGAATGCAGATGTGGATATTCCAGAGCAGGCAGATGTGGCGTTCTTCGTGCGAGTAGGACAAACGAAAGAGGACTGGACGTCGGAGTACCCGTTGTGGCAGCCGGTGGTGGCAGGCCAGCCGCTCAGCGGATTGGAAGGACGATACTTCCAGGTGGCTGTGCAATTGTATCCAGATGGTGCAGGGCGTAAGACACCGGTGGTGCATGCAGTAACCGTTGATTATGAGCAAGATGAGCGTCCTTTGCCCCCGGGACGTCTTTTTGCGCAGGCGGCTGACGGGTCGGTGATACTCACGTGGACACCTTCGGTTGACTTTGACGTAGAGGGGTATGTGGTGTATGTGGGCGACACGTCAGGGATGTATTTTGTGGCGGGATCTCCTATTCGGGTGGGTAAGCGTTTGTCATATACGGTGCGGGGACTGCAGAACGGCGTTTTGTATTTTTTTGCGCTTGCAGCGTATGACGGAGCAGGGGAGGAGCGGATCGGCCAATTGTCCGCGGAGGCGTGGGCACGTCCGCTTCCCCATCTAGGTACGGCTGACATTCCGTCCCAGGGAGGATAGTGTCATGGAACTCAATGCATATATTGACCACACGCTCTTAAGGCCCTCTGCGTCTGAGGCCGAAGTGTTGCGTCTGTGCCAAGAGGCGCAGCACTATCGCTTCGCGTCGGTGTGTGTGAATCCTTGCCATGTGGCGTTAGCAGCAGGTGCGGTGCGGGGGACGGCGGTGCGGGTGTGTAGCGTGATCGGTTTTCCCTTTGGTACGCACGTCACGGAGGTCAAGTGCACTGAGGCGCAGCGTGCGTTGGACGATGGGGCGCAAGAGTTGGATATGGTCGTCCGTATAGACAAGGTGTGCGCAGGAGAAAGAGAGGTTGTAGAACGCGAGATTGCGCAGGTTGCAGCGCGGTGTCACGCGCGCGGGGCCATTGTAAAAGTGATCGTGGAAACCGCCCTCTTAGATGAGATGCACATCGCGTTTGCGTGTTCCTGTGTGGAGGCGGGACACGCGGATTTTATCAAAACATCCACCGGCTACGCGTCGCGCGGGGGAACGGAAGGGGATATTCAGTGCTTTAAAAAATATCTGAAAGGTGAGACAAAGATAAAAGCCTCAGGCGGCATCCGTACGCGCGCGCAGGCGCAGCGTTTTATCGAGCTTGGCTGTGCACGGATTGGTACCAGCAATGGGGTGGCGATTATGGAAGAGCGTGCCTCCTAGGTTGGGTGCACAGGGTGAGGGAGGGGGAATGTAGAGAAAAGGGCAGACGTCAGTCTGTGGGGGATGACTAGGTTTCGACTAGGGATGTGGGGTGTTGCGCTGCAGGTGGAGTGTCGATCTCCTGATTCGGCGCCTTTATAACTGCCAATTCTGACAGTTTCGACTACGCGCTCGCCGCGTAATCGCGGGCCTGTGTTTGCGCTGCTCTGAGCGAACATATCGGCCCGACGCCAAACGGAGCTTGCTCTTACGTTGTGCACGGCGGACGTAGGGGGACTTTTGTCTGTGCTAAGACTCTGGCGCGTGCGGTGCAGGCCTAGCAGAGTCCGACAAACGCAGTACGCACCGCTAAACCTGTAGGCGCGCAGCACTCGCTCTTTAGGACGGGGGTTCGATTCCCCCCATCTCCACAAGATGGTGAGATCCAGTGGTCAGTTATCCGTGAGGGGTAGCGTACCGCGAGGCGTGCATGTTTTTTCACGTAAGCGTGCATGCGCAGTACTAAGTATAAGAACTGCCGCGCTGGGGATAAGCCAGCAGAGCTGTTCCTGTGCGAGTGGAAGGGTATGTATGAGTGTATTCAACACGTGTCCTATCCGGGTGTGCGCCACAAGCGGCGTACCGACTGCACAGGTGCTGAGTGTTCCTGCGCTCCATACTGTCAGGCGGTAGGCGGCGCGTGGTATCCGTATGAGTCGCTCGAGGTGTGATATGCCAATGAGGACCAGCGAGATTGGGTATAGGATCATGAGTAGAGGTGTTCCGTATGCCAGTATGCGTTCTAGTCCTGTATTTGCGAGCGCAAAGCCGGATATGGTGAACAGGCGTATCCAGCACAGGTAAGACACACGGGGTGCGCGTTTGTGGAAGTATTCGCTGACGGAAACAAGCAGTCCGGCGCAGGTAGTTAGGCAGGCAATTGTAAAGATCAGTCCTAGTAGTGCGATGCCTGCTTTTCCGAAAAGGTGGAGTGACACCGACGCGAGTATGTGCGCGCCGTTAATGGTATGAGGGAGTTGGCGGGCACTGAGTGCGCCGAGATGCGCCAGTACTCCATAGGTAAAAAAGAGCATGGCCCCTGCTATCCAGGCGACGGTGCGCATATCTGCGAGGATGTTTGCTGGAGCGGGAGGGAAAGGGGCGGTTGTGTAGCGGGTCCGATGCAAATAGGTAAGGATCATATTGCCGAACATAAGGGAGGCGAGTGCATCCGTGGTGAGGTAGCCGTCTAAGAATCCCTGGCTGAAGGGTATGTGGGTAGCGTAAGCGCCCTGTGCAGGGAGGTAGGGACCGAGTGTCGGAGTGAAGGAGGCAAGGAAGAGGAGGAGAACGAGTACTAGGAGCGCGGGGGTAAGTACTTTGCCGAGAGTGTTGCTTAAGGTGTGTGGACGCATGCAGAGCCAGTAGGAAACAATGAAGAAGCATGTTGTATATATAAGCTGCGCAAGTAGTGTGGTATTCGCCCGATGGATGAGGGGAGCGATGGCGAGCGCAAAGGGGACGATTCCTGCCCGTGGGATAGAAAGCGCCGGTCCGATGACAAGGAGAGTAATAGCCGGATACAAGTGAGCGAAGCGTTTTCCTACCCTTTCTGACAAAGGGACAATACCGCCTGCGTGTGCGATAGTAATGAGCCCTGCGATTGGTATGAGGACTGCGGAAGTGGCAAAGCCGAGCAACGCCGTGGCGAGTGTCGTACCTGCGTGTTTTCCCAGTAAGGGGGGAAGGATGAGGTTTCCTGCACCGAAGAAGAATGAAAACAGCATGAAGCTCAGCGAGAGCGTGTGAGTATGTATCACGATTCCTCCTGGGAGTATTTTGCCGGGGCAGCGTTTGTATGTGAATAGGGGTGGTGCGGGTGGCGTTTTATGCGGGTGGTGGGGGTTGACAAGGGGTATAGGTTATGGGTAGAGTGGTTGAGTTGTGTGTGCTGCGGGTATGTGGTGCGCGCGGAGTGATATTTGAGAGGGTGAGGGAAGGGGGAGGGAAGGGTGTGGGGCGGACAGGTTGAGGTTTCGGACCCTGGAAACGGGGTTTAGAATAATGATGGAGAGTTTGATCCTGGCTCAGAACGAACGCTGGCGGTGCGTTTTAAGCATGCAAGTCGAACGGCAAGGAAGCGAATTTTCGTTTCTCTAGAGTGGCGGACTGGTGAGTAACGCGTGGGTAATCTGCCTTTGAGATGGGGATAGCCTCTAGAAATAGGGGGTAATACCGAATACGCTCTTTTGGACGTAGGTCTTTGAGAGGAAAGGGGCTGCGGCCTCGCTCAGAGATGAGCCTGCGACCCATTAGCTTGTTGGTGGGGTAATGGCCTACCAAGGCGTCGATGGGTATCCGACCTGAGAGGGTGACCGGACACACTGGGACTGAGATACGGCCCAGACTCCTACGGGAGGCAGCAGCTAAGAATATTCCGCAATGGGCGAAAGCCTGACGGAGCGACACCGCGTGGATGAGGAAGGTCGAAAGATTGTAA